>JAKQYF010000124.1 GCA_023356535.1 Trichodesmium sp. MAG_R03
ATTTCTTCTTTCCGTTTAGGGATAGATAAACCAAAAAAGTTATTACTAACTAAAGTTAAATTGAGCAAACCTGACGTAGAAAAATTTACATCAACCCATTCTTTAGCGTTAGGGTTTTGAGTGTATTTATTTACTATATTCTGCTTTAGTAGTACTTGCCACCTTTCTTCCATTTCAACCTCCTTAAAATAGTGGATTGTTTTTGTAGCCATTTTATAAGCTTTGTATATGTTTTGAACCAGCTTTTATAATTTATATTATCAGCTTCAATAGCGCAATAACGTATATGTATAAAATTTTGACCTATGGGGTTTTCAACTTGATGTAACCATTCTCGGACATGGGGACGTTGATCAATTCTAGATTTAAGTTTATTATGTTGTTTTAATGCTTTGCTGTAGCTATGTCCTGGATTAGTAAAAGTATGCCCTAGATTATTGTTATCTGTTTTCCATTCTTTAGTTGCACTATCTGGTAAAGTATCAAAAATCATTGATTTTAATAAGCACTCAATAGTTATACCTCCAAAATGCATAGCTGCAATTTTTCTTCCCGATTTATGTAATATTTCTGTATCAGAATAGCGTTCTAGAAAAGCTGCTTGGTAATCTTCCATAAACAAAAAAAAATATAGCTTTAATAATTTTAATTTAATATTAAACTTCTGAGGCTATAATACTATTTATTAAAAACTTCTCTACATTTTCTTGGGTAAGGGAGTAGTTATAAACGTTGTATACCAATGTGGAATCAACTCATCTGTTGGGTTGCTCTAGCCCTTAACCCAACCTACTAGACCGACATAGCTAAAATGGTGCAATAAGGGTAGGTTAGGTTGAGGGACGAAACCTAACCATAATAAACCTTTGTTGAGTTTCACTTCGTTCTACCCGACCTACATTTTTAGGTGTGTCAGTCCACGATGGTATTATAACTTCCGTCTCAGGCTACTAGCTTAACCCAAAACGTCTACGCAAAACCTCCACCAAAGTGAGAAAATCTTCTGGCAAAGGAGCGATCGCTTCTACCAACTCCCCAGAAACCGGATGTTGTAACTCTAGTCGCCAAGCATGAAGAGCTTGACCAGTTAAATTTACCCCCACTGAACGACCCTTCCCATAAATAGTATCACCCACAATAGGATATCCTATTTGAGCGCTATGAACCCGAATTTGATGAGTCCGCCCAGTCTCCAAGCGAAATAACATCATCGAAAAATTTCCCAAACGCTCCTTAACTTTCCAATGAGTAACAGCAAATTTCCCTCCTCTCTCCATTGGAGTTACTGCCATTTTCTTGCGGTCTACCCGATGACGACCTATAGGTAAATCTATTGTACCACTATCCATTTTCGGACTACCATAAACCACAGCCAAATATTCTCGTCTTGCTGTTTTTGCTTGCAACTGCCCCTGCAAATGTTGATAAGCTTGGTCTGTTTTTGCTACCATGATCGCCCCAGTGGTATCCTTATCCAACCGATGTACAATACCCGGTCGTTGCACTCCTCCAATACCTGCCAAAGATTCACAATGAGCTAAAAGTGCATTCACTAAAGTACCCTCATAATGTCCGGGTGCTGGATGTACAACTAAACCTGCTGGTTTGTTGATAATTAATAAAGCATCATCTTCATAGAGAATATTTAAAGGAATATCATTAGCTTTTATTGCCAAAGGAGTTGGTGGCGGAATAGTTAAAATAATTAGATCGCCTTTTTGTACTGTTGCTTTTTTAGAAGTGCAGAGTTGGTTGTTTACTTTCACATTGCCCTGGGAGATTAACTTTTGGATATGCGATCGCGATAAGTCTAGCATTTGTTGAGACAGCCAAATATCCAAACGTTGAGTTGTTTCATGCCCACTATTCACTTCTAAAATAATTGCACTTTCATCATTCATAAAACTCGTAAATTATTACCCTGGCCCAAGCTACCTTTTTATCTTGATGGTCTATATCATAGCATAATTGATTGGGGAAATGTCAAGAAAAAATCAGATATTTTTACAGTGAAACCGCTCGCTTTTCATCGATGTTTTTAAAAATGTGGTTTTCAAGCTCTCGATCCCCATTCAATAAAAATTGTTTGTGGAATTACCACCTTATCTAACCCACATTCTAGTATAAGATAACTGAATATTAAATATATTTCTACTGAATTTAGAGAATGAAACATACTCTTTCTGTTTTAGTTGAAGACGAAGCGGGTGTTTTGACCCGTATTGCTGGTTTATTTGCCCGTCGTGGTTTTAATATTGAAAGTCTAGCAGTTGGCCCAGCAGAACAAACTGGTATTTCTCGAATTACAATGGTAGTACCTGGAGATAATGGGATTATTGAACAGTTGACCAAGCAATTATATAAATTGGTTAATGTGTTGAAAGTACAGGATATTACAGCTATTCCCTCTGTAGAACGAGAATTAATGCTACTCAAAATTAATACTACTACAACTATGCGCTCAGAAGTGATAGAGATCGTAAATATTTTTCGGGCTCGGGTAGTAGACCTAGGAGAAGACTCATTAACTATTGAAGTAGTAGGAGACCCAGGAAAAATGGTAGCTATTGTCCAAATGCTTTCTAAATACGGTATTCGTGAAATTGCGAGAACAGGAAAAATAGCTTTACCTCGTGAGTCTGGTGTTAATACTGAATTTCTGAAACTTCAAACTTTAGAAGCCAAGGTATAAGTATTTTCAGGGACATAAATTAGCACAAAGTTAATTATGTGGAATCAGAACAGGACTGACGCAGTACTGCTATATATAGTGTCTTTTACGGAATTATTTCAGATTTTTACACTACAGTTGTTGCATTTGCGTAAGTCCTGAAGAAATAGTAATTTGGACTTTTATCTAAGTTTAAGTTCCACTATTTTTTTCTCTAACAACCTAAATTACTGTGAATTATTACTGATTTAAGTTAAATTTTTAGCTAAATTATACTCTGTGAAATCTCGAAAATTAATTAATCAATTACTCCTTTTTTTAGCATTAGCTAATTAGGAGTATTTTTTTATCTTTACTTACACCCCCCTTTTTTAGTCTGGGTAATTGCATTTAGTATTGTATAAATTGTGCTTGAAAAAACTGAATATTGCACACTGCTTTTAACCATGTTTGTAATTCATTATAGGACTTACACATGAACCCTATTGGTAGGGTTTGTTTTGCTGAGGCAAAGCGGAGCGAACGCTTCGCGACTTGAATTGCGCACTTCGTAACGCACCAAGGTACTATATATAGAGCCTTTACGTAAGTCCTGATTATAACTATTAAAACCGTCTATTTCTTCTAGTTCAGTTCTGAGTTTCTTTTCTATTATTGATGGCATTTTCCTAGATCTACTAACAATTTTCTTCTTGTTTAATAAACCTTCCATTCCCAACTTTACAGCGCTTTTCAAATTAATGAACTACATAGCCATAACCAAAACCTTGTAGGGACGTTGCATAACAAAAATGCGTTTCATGTCGCTAAGGGTTACGTCCCTACTGTGGTCTACCGACATTAAAACTGCTGTAATATCTAGTTTAACAAGACACATCATACTATTGACTGTTTTTATATCCATTTGAGTATAACATTTTTGTGAGAAATGGTCAGGACTTACGCACGGGCACTACACGAGGGTGAGGGCGAATGCTATTGGTCCCTACATATGCCGTTTTCAAAGTGAATTTGCGTAAGTCCTGATGGTATTATTCGTTATCTCTTCATTAGACCTCTCCAAAATTCCGATTTTGGAACGGGAGTATGAGAGTTTAAGAACCTTAGATTGATAAATACATATCCTTATATCTTTAGAACTACCAATTTTTTTAATTTCTCAAAAATTCCGGATTTTTGCTGAATGCCTCGATAGTCTTTAACAGCAGGTAATTTATTAGGAAACAAAAAATGACTATACCAACAACAGGTGACGATATTTTAGAAGGAACTATAGGTGCAAATTTGATTCAAGCTTTGGCTGGTGATGATAGGGTAAATGGCTTAGGAGGAAATGATACTATTGGTGGTGGTGCAGGAAATGATTCAATTAATGGTGGTGATGACGCAGACTCCCTAACAGGTTATACAGGAGATGATTCAATTCTTGGTGGTGGAGGCGATGATACTATCAAAGGTGGAGACAATGACGATACTCTCAAAGGCGGGGCAAATGACGATCACCTCTACGGTGGAATTGGCAATGATATTATTGGTGGTGGAATTGGCAATGATATTATTGATGGTGGTGCTGGTGCAGACTCCCTCACAGGTTATATAGGAGATGATATTATTGATGGTGATGATGGCAATGATACTATAAAAGGTGGAGACGGTAACGACTCACTTAGTGGAGAGATGGATAACGATCTCCTCAATGGTGGAGCGGGGAATGATACTATTCGTGGTGGAGCAGGGAATGATACTATTCGTGGTGGTAGCGACGATGTTGGTGCAGACCTACTGACTGGTTATACAGGAGACGATTTAATTCTTGGTGGTGGAGGCAATGATACTATCAAAGGTGGAGCAGGTGCCGATACTATTGGCGGTGGAATTGGTGATGATGTTTTAGATGGGGGTGATAGTGCACCGGATGATGGTGCCGCAGACTTTATCACTGGTTGGAAAGGAAATGATTCCATCAGTGGAGGTGGTGGCGATGATACCCTCAGAGGTGGAGAGGATGATGATACTGTTGGTGGTGGAACGGGAAATGATCGTATTTATGGTAATGGTGGTGCAGACATTCTAACAGGTTATACTGGAAATGATTCCATCAGGGGAGGTGGTGGTAATGATTACATCAAAGGTGGAGATAATGATGATATCCTTGGTGGTGGTAAAGGGAATGATTTTCTTGAAGGTGGTAGTGGTAATGACTTAGTAACTGGTTGGAAAGGAGATGATACTCTAGTCGGTATTGACCCTAATTCTCCTGAACCCGGCAGTAATGAAATTGATACTCTTAGTGGTGGTATTGAGACAGATTTATTTGGGGTAGATTTATTTGGGGCAGATTTATTTATTGTGGGAGATAGTACCCAACGTTACTATGATGATAATGGTAATAATGATTATGTTTTCATAAGAACTTTTGATAGTTCACAAGGAGATATAATTCAACTATTTGGAAATAGTAATGAATATGTATTAGAAGAAAGCCTTCCTGAATTACCTGGATTATCTACATCAATTACAGGTACTGCTATATATACCAACAATGGTGCTGAACTAATTGCTATTGTTGAAGGGGTGACAAATATGAGTTTAAGTAGTACAAGTGAGTTCTCTTTTGTAATCGAGTGATAATTACCTAAGAATTTTAATTCTGTAGCAAGTAACCTTTTTATCAAAGGTGTGGCCTACGCTGATACTGTTACTAATAACTATTTCTATACAGTAGGCGAACAAATAACTTACATTCCGTGCGACAAAATGTAGTAATAAAAATACAGGCCAACAGTTAAATATATATAGGACTTACTCATGAAGGCTATTGGTAGGGAATGTTTTGCTGACGCAAAGCTGCGCTAACGTTTCGCTAGATGAAAAGTGCACTTCGTAACGCACTAAGGCTCTATATATAGTGCCTTTGCGTAAGTCCTGATATAGTTGTCAATAGGAATCAACGATTCGGTAGCAAGCTACGGATTTTATACTAATTTTTATATTACAAATTGAAGTGCGGAATGTGTGAAAGAAGCTAGACTTTGAGAATTTTAGTGAAAAAATAGTGAAGAAAAAGGTATAACATATACTTGACAAGTATTTTAAGTTAATTACTGGCCGGGAAAAGTCCGATGAAAGACACAACTTTGACAGTGGCCATGTAACTATTGTTAAGTACATGAAGTACAAACATTTGCAATAAAATTTTTGTTGCGTGAATTAATCAGGAATTACGCAGGAGCACTACACCCAGTGAGGGCAAATGCCATTTGCCCCTACATATGGGGTTTTCAAGGTAAATTTGTGTAATTTCTGTTAATTATATCATAATGCCATTTGGACAAATGTTTGGTACAAATATTATTATCTTTATGCCAACTATCTAATCCCTAATTCCTACTTAGCGAAGAATGAAAAAGCAAGATAAAATTTTACCTTTAACCATATTAGGAGCAGCCATCTCAATAATTACTGGTATTGTCACTGCCTACATTCTAATTTTTACCAAAGAAACAGTGGATAATTTGCCCGTGGGTGCTGGGGTTGTCCCTGAGGATGCAATGATGACTTTACATGTTTCTACTAACTCTACTCAATGGCAAAAATTACAACAGTTTGGCACTTCTGAATCAAAAATTGCTTTCCAAAAGTTTTTAGGACAGTTGCGCGATCGCCTCCTGACTACTTATGGCTATAATTATCAACGAGATATTCAACCTTGGGTAGGCAAGGAAGTAGCGATTGCTTTTTTGCGTAAATCTACTCTAGAACCCACTAAGCTAAATACCCCTAACTCTTCACCAACTCCTCCTGCTCAACAAGCAACTATGGTGGTATTGCCGATTGCTGATCCAATTGCAGCTCAACAAATTTTAGACAAACCACCTTCTCCTAAAGAAGGCAAATTAGTTAAACGTACTTACAGAGGTATTGAAATTACCGAAACTGAAGAAGTACCTAACCAAAATATTTCTGTAGCAGCATTGGGAGAAAAATTTTTAGTAGTTACTAATTCTCCAAAAGCAATAAATCAAGCGATCGATATACATAAAGGAGACCAGTCTCTAGAAAAAGCTCCTGGTTATACAGCAGCGATGGAGAGGCTGAAAAATTCTGCAGCTTTTGCTCAGGTATATGTAAATGTTCCTGTTGCTGCTGCTTATACTTCTAGTAAATCTATTACTCCTATTTCTGAAGAAAATCTCAAACAACTTGAGGATAACCAGGGAGTCGCAACAACTGTCAGCATAGTTCCTGAAGGTATATATTTAAAAGCAATTTCTTGGCTCAAGCCTAACAGTAAGAAAAAGTTTACTATAGAAAATAATGCCACAGAAATGTTAAGTCGAGTTCCGGGAAATGCTTTTATGATAATATCTGGCAGTAACTTACGGCGAATGTGGTCTGATTATGTCAAGGGTGCAGCAGCTAATCCTGTTGCTCCCATTAACCCAGAGGCTTTTCGTAAAACTGTGAAGACTTTAACTGACATGAATTTAGATCAGGAATTTATTAACTGGATGGCAGGAGAATATTCTTTATCTTTGCTGCCTATTCCCAAAGATAAGGAGCAGTTGGAAAAATTTTCTGCGGGGTTTGTGTTTATGGTTAAGGCAAGCGATCGCCTTGCTGCTGAAGAGTCTCTGAAAAAATTAGATGAAGCAATGAAGAAAAAAGAATTTGAGGTAGGCGAAGCTTTTGCTAGGGGAAAACCTGTGATTAAATGGACTTCTCCATTTGGTGGTTTTACCGTAATTCGTGGTTGGTTGAATGGGAACGTGGTATTTTTTACTTTAGGAGGATCTGTAGAAAATCAAATATTGTCTGCACCGACAAATTCTATGGCGAAAAGTGCGGTATTACAAGAAACTCTACCATTAGAGCAAGAATCTTTTAATGGTAACTTTTTCATTGATATTAGTCGAACTTTCAACCCTAAAAATCTTTCTCTTCCACAGTTACCTGCTAATCAAAAAGTTTGGGTAGATGGTATGGAGTCTATTGGGTTGACATCAATTGTTCTTAATAGCTACACAACTAATTATAATGTGTTTGTGAAGTTGAAAAAACAGAAGTCATAGAAACAGAAATCATCTACACATATCAAATCATACACCATCTTGTAAGGGGTTTTTCATTGCGCAGAAAAACACCCCTACTAGATATGGTAGTTCTGTGTAATTTCTAAGATCGCAAGCGCTACGCGCCAATTAGAAGTCAATCCCCCTAATTGTGGAAATCAAAAGATAATTTGGTAATATGACTTCTATTTCTAATTTTCCTATGATTAAAGAAGGTACAAATTTTGTAGTAGGAAATCCAGAGATAGTAGCAAATATTATAGGTGAAAGTGAGAGGCATATTAAAGCTTATGCTCAATTTAAGATAAAGATGATAATATCTTTAGTGCTTATCAATGGTCTTACTCCCAAGGACCACAACAAAAATTAATTGCGGGTACAACAATAACAGCACGAGTAAGGGTTGAGGAAAGGGCACCTATTACTTTTATTTTGGCCAATATTTAAGAGAGTTTTTACTTAGTCGATAAGTTACGTCATAAACTAACATAATACGCTAGTTATATCAACCAATATAAAATAACCCAAAAATATGTACAAGTAAAGATGAATTTCATATATGCATGAGAGTAGCCTATCTAAATAGCATGCTTTTTAAGTTATCATATCACTATTATTTGATCAGGACTTACGCAGTACCGCTATATATGGGGCATAAATTCGTCTTTTTCAAGATATTGCCACTACAATTAATGCTGTTGCGTAAGTCCTGTTCATTAATTAGACTTCTCCAACAATACCAATTTTGGAACGGCGCTTCAAAGGTTTGAAAATCTTTTCTGTAGATCTCTGTTCAATGATCTACAAGGTTCCCCAGGTTTTCAAGCTTCGCGTCCTCATGGTCCTAGTATGCAAGGCTTTTGTCCACTTGGAACAGTATTTTGTGCCTCCTTTTTCTGTTGTGGTCAGGTTTTGTTCGAGTCCTTCAATAGCAGGTTTAGTAACTGAGCCAGGTAAATTTGTCTTACTATCCTTTTTTTCCATCATTGTTTAACCTTCCTAAACATTATTGTTTTTCTTTAACATCAGTGTAGTGCAAATAGCAAAAAATGTTTCAACTTTTTTTTTGGACAGATCTTGAGAACTAATTCTCTTTCCACACGGCCTCCTGTTTAGTCAAAGTGCTACCAGGGACTACTCGATAGTCCGGCTTCGTAGATTTCCCTTTTTTCTCTCTCAAAAATAGCCTGGTTTTTAATTAAAATCAGGACTTAGGCAGTACCGCTATATATGGCGCATAAATTCGTCTTTTTCAAGATATTGCTACTATCATTAGTGCCGTTGGGTAAGTCCTGTAAAATATTAGACAAATACCCTGCGGAAATAGAGATGGCCATATCCTCTAAAAACCCTCACAGTTTGCCTTGGGTCATATTTACCCCCATAGTATAAATTTATGATTAAGGTTTTAATTCCCGGGCCAAATTCTCCTTTGTCACCATTGGGTAATACTGCCAAAAAAGTTTTTCCGGCTGTTGGTGAGTAGTATTTTTCCGCTGGGTTACAATACGTTATCTGTTTTTAGTAAACAGAAAGCGCTGTAAGTTTTTGTGTCTTTTGAACTACAGGGTAAATGGTGAAAATTATGTATTGGGGGCATCTTGACCCCGTAGTTCTACTTGCCCCCGTGAGTGTACCTCATAACTGAAAACTCAAACAACTCATTGCTCGATCGCCGACCCATAAATTTGCCAAAGCTGAATCACATTATCCTCTGCCACACTCACAAGCTGCTGACCATCAGGGCTAAAAACAATTGTACCATAACCTTTAATACTTCCCAACAATTTTCCAGTGCCCATATCCCACAGATGAATTTTACCATCCTCACCACTACTAGCAAGAATTTTACCATCTGGACTAATAGCGATCGCCTGAATGGCCCGAGAATGTTCTTCCAGAATGTAACGCACCTCCCAGGTTTCCACATCCCAGACTAAAATCCGACTTTCTCCCCTCATTGCATGAGCAAGAGTTTGCCCATCCCGACTAAAAGCGATCGCCCGTATCCCTTGATTATTATTTGTACTAGGTATAGGCAAATTTTTCAACAGTTGCCCCTCGGCGACATTCCAAAGACGAATATATCTCGGTCCGCCACTAGCAGCCATTCGCAGACCATCAACACCAAAAGCCATAGCTTGAGTACCATTCATCCTATGTAGTAGTTCCCCTGTATAAATATCCCACAATTTCATCCCGCTCTCAGAGCTGCATCCTATCACTCCTCTGCCATCAGCAGTGAAGCCCACAGCAGTCACCAAGCCAGAATGCAAAAAACTAGTCAACATTTCTCCAGTAGGAATATCCCATAATTTTACTGTACCATCCTCACTTCCACTGGCCAAAGTTTTGCCATCTAAACTAATTGCTACCGAGCGCACATTAGCGGTATGACTTGATAAAGTATCTAATAGCTTACCAGTTTCTAAATTCCACAACTGAATATTTTGACCCCTGCTATTAGCTAATATTTTACCATTAAAACTAATTGTTACAGATAAAAGAGAATCTTGTTCCTGATTAGATAAGGAACGAACTAATCTAGGTGCAAGCACAAGATCATCAGTTGTTGGTGTTGAATATAAACTTTGAGGTAGTCCTATTGTTTGTGTTGCCCTATTTTCTGTATTTTCCGTTGTGGCTTGAGGTGAACTTTTATTAGTGACAAAACAAACACTTTCTTGACTTTCTGTAGTCGAATTTTCCGGTACAATTACATCAGCTTTAATTTGTTGATTAAGATCATAACCTTTATTAGTCAAAAATTCACGTAAACTAGCAAAATAAGCTACGCGATCGCTACCCTTATATACCCTTTCTATTGACTTCCAACCATCTTCTTTTTCACCTAACATATATTTATTTGCCAGGTAAGCAGCCAATACTCCTTTGACATTTTGGTTTTGACTTAAACGCCTGTAAAATTCTAGCCAAATTTCCGAGGCATTGGTATTTATTTCCGCTGGATATTTCTTAGTCACATCTAAGATTTTTCCTTGACGATACTGCCAGATGCGGATCGGAAATACTGAATCATTTAAATTAGAAAATACATTGGCAAATCTACTATCAAAACTTTTAAATTCTGGAATATTATCATTATCTAAATCAGTAAGTCGATAATTAATATTTCCCCAGTAATAGCGCAGCATAGTATATTTATTTTCTGTAGGTTCATAACGATAAATCAAAGAATAAGTACCACCTCCAAATGGAACATTACTATTATTTATAGTGAATAAATCTACTAATACCTCTGATTCTCCGTTACCATCTAAATCTAGTAACTGTACTTTAACAAATCTACCTACCAATACTGCCATTGTACTATCAGAATCACCTGCCAAAGATTTTACTGCTAATGGTTGATTTAAAATAATTTCTCCACTCCTGATAATTTTCAGATGTAAATCACTCACTAAATCTATATTATTAGCTTCTCTGTAAATAATTTCTACCTGTAAATTACCATTACCAAACCTTTCTACTATTCCAGGTAGATTTGTATTTTCTGCAAAAGTTGCTCTAGGATTTTTTAAGTGAGAATTTTCTCGATTTTTTGTTGTTTCTGTATTCTTTTTCGGTATATTTGCAGTAGTTTTCAATTGAGTATCTTTATAAAAACCTGCAATGTATTCTGAGGGAACTTTAGCAACTACTTCATCATTATTTTTTTGATCATTGACAATAGCTTGACAGAGAAAAGTAGCTACATCTGAGCGAGTAGCATCCTGATTAGGATTAAGCAGCCTAACATTTGGATAATTAACAACAATACCCTTTTTTGTTGCCGCTGCAATAGCCTTATTTACCTTTTCAGGAATTGCAGCTGCATCATCAAAAATTTTGTTTAAATTCTGTTCTAAAGATAAACTTCTTTGATAATTTAATCCTTCACTTAAAGCAGCCAAAACCTGCCAACGTGTAATCTTGAGAGTAGGGTTAAAAGTTTTGCCAATATATCCCGATAGAAAACCCATTTTATAAGATTTTTGAATAGCATCATAAGCCCAATAGTCTTGGGGAATATCTACAAACTTCATCGAATCTCGCACAATTTTTGTATCTGGAAAAACCCTATTAATTATCACAGCAAATTCGGCTCTAGTTACAGGAGAATTAGGGCGAAAAGTTTGACTTTCGTAGTCACCAAATATTATTTTCTTTTCTAACAAACTATTGATGCAAGGTTGAGCAAAATGATTTTCAATGTCTTGTAAAATTGTTTCAGCAAGTGCTGATCTAATTTTCTGGGGGTAAAATACTTCCGGACTAATTGTAGTACTTAACGCTACGGTTAAAGCAAGTATAGGATGCCACTTATAAATTTTAATCATCAATATTATTTCACCAATTCTGAGTTCTAAAAATATCCTTGTGTTATACCAATTCACAAAAATAATGCAAGACCTTTCTCAATACTTCAGTTATTAATAGGACTTACCCATGAACCCTATTAGTAGGGTTTGTTTTGCTGACGCCAAGCGGAGCGAACGCTTCGCGACTTGAATTGCGCACTGCGTAACGCACCAAAACTCTATACATAGTGCCCTTGCCTAAGTCCTGATTAAGTAATCAGTAATTAACTGGAGACTACAAAGTTCTTCTAAAAAAAAATGATTTGCTTTGAATGCTAACAGTATCACAGGACTTGCTTTACAACACCTACAGTTTTTTCGAGAGATTTTCTAACCTTGAGATAGCTGAAAGCCTTACCTAATAAAAGTTATTCCCAGAACTCGGCACTGTCTAGTAATTAAGAGTAATGTTTAGGACTTACCCATGAATGCTATTGTTAGGGTGTGTTTTGCTGACGCCAAGCGGAGCCAACGCTTCGCAACTTGAATTGCACACTTCGTAACGCACCAAGTCTCTATATATAATATCTTGGCGTAAGTGATAATCTTATTTCCTAAAAACCCTAAGACTTAGGATTAGCATGCAACTCTCTACTTACTATCAAGAAGATGTAGTAGACTTTTTAGATTTGCTATTGTCTAACGATACCAAAGACTACCACCATAGGAAACCTTTAATCACAGATCGCTAATTTTAGAGACTAAATAAAATTAAATTTAGTTCCCTTAGATAAAAATGGTATAGATATTTAGAGATTATTTGCTTTAATATATTGTGGGAATTGATATAAGCTAATATTCATATATCTATTGATTTTTAATTATTTCAGCAGATACATCAAGCCCGGCAATTCCCGGTAAAAGTCGGGAAAACCTTTCATAGCAATGTGACGGCACCTTTTTGCTCTTTTACTTTTCTTGACCACATTTTATCTATAGTAATAAACTGATAGTTTTTTTCTAGTAAAATCGGAATTATTTCTGCAACACTTTGGGCCACATCCTGACCACCATCACATCCATCATGCAAGACAATAATCGAACCATTAGAAGTTTGTTGAACTACTCGATTAACAACTACTGAAATTCCTGGTCTGACCCAATCTACAGGTACTACAGTCCACATGACAGTTTTATATTCCCATTTCTCTAATAATTTGATAATTTTAGGTAAAATTATACCATTAGGAGGACGCACATCACAAATTAATTTTGTTGTTAATCCACAAGCTTTATAAATAGAAAGTTGCGTTTTTTCTAAACTATATTTCAGTTGAATAGGAGTAAGTTTGGGAAATGATATATGTTCGTAGCCATGCAAACAAATCCAATGACCTTTTTCATATATTGCTTTAGTTATTGCCGGATAACGGTCTACACATATACCTAATAAAAAAAAGTTGGCTTTAATTTGATATTTATCTAGAACTTCTAATAATTGAGGTGTATATTCTGGGTGAGGCCCATCATCAAAAGTAAGAGTAATTTCTGAGTTTTGTGTGTTTCCCTGCCATAAACAATTAGGAAAAGTTGACTTTAATATTGGATGTAAAATTGGGAGTAAAGGTGCTAATACCATATATAAAAATCGATTTTTTTGATTTCAAATCAAATTGTATAAAATTTAGGGTTAGTTAACGACTTTGTTAATTATTCTTCTGTTTACTTCTTTGTAGAAGTGTTCCATGGAACGTTCCTAACCACTTCCCCTCCTAGGAAGGGTTAGGGGCTGGGTCTCCCACTCAATAGCCAATAGAAAAGTTTTTCAGGACTTACGCAGTACCGCTACATCTGGTGCAAAAATTTTTCATTTTCAAGATATTGCCAGCATAACCAGTGCCGTTGCGTAAGTCCTGGTTTTTGATAAATGGTCAGGACTTACACAGGTGAACCCAGAAACCGAGTTTTTTCGTCAATGTTTATTGTTAAAAACAACGGGCAAGTCCTAATGATATAAATCCTAATTTTAGGCCTTAGATAGAATTTTCTACAAAGGCCTACCAAAAACCTGTGTCCAATAATGATTGAAGTTAATGCTACCAGTATCCTCTTCCAAGAAATAGTAACCAACACCAATTTCTTGCAAATTTGGATTGACAATGTTAGCACGATGTCCTTCGCTATTCATCCACCCTTTTACTACTGCTTCTGGGGTCTGAGATCCTCCCGCAATATTTTCTGCCCATGCTGAAAAGTCATATCCTGCAGCTTCAATACGATCGCCTGGTGAGGAACCATCTAATCCCGTATGTTCTAAAAAGTCTTGCACTGCCATATTCTCCGTGTGAGTTTGTGCTGCCCGAGTTAACAATGGATCTGCTCTCAAGGAAGATAAACCCAACTGAGTACGCTCTTGGTTGGTAAGTTCAACAACTCTATCAATAAAATCTTGATTATCTGTTTGGCTATTGGAACTGCCCTCAAATAAGAAATTGGCACTGCTAAAACTATCCGCAGATAGATTATTTACTTGAGCGATCGCTTCCCCAGTCAGACTATCAATAATCAAAGTATTTTGCTGACTGCCACTACTATTTTCTAAACCAATGTCGTCAAAAATTAAACCGTCAGGTAGCTGAATTAGATCGATGCCGTTTTCAAAATCAACTATTTCATCAAGACCCGCATCCTTTTCTAAGACAAAAACATCACTGCCCTCACCCCCAGTAAGAATGTCTTCCCCCAAACCCCCAGTGAGAATGTCATTATCCCGATCGCCAAATAAAGCATCATTACCCCCGTCTCCAAATAGGCGGTCATTATTTTTGCCTCCAAATAAACTGTCAGCATCATTTCCTCCTCTAACAACATCATCTTGGCGATCGCCACGAACTAAGTCATCACTGTTACCACCTTCTACTATATCATTGTCTTTGCTACCCATCAAAGTGTCACTACCACCTCAACCATTCAGATTATCTTTGCCTCGGTTTCCCATAATTACTTCTGAGTCTGAAGACCCTGTAACTGTATCGTTGCCACCAAGAGCTGCTAACCCATTAGGAAAATCAACTAATATCCCAGGGGAGAGAGTGATAACTTCAGTATTATCACTAGCGAGTAAGTCCTGTTCCATTAGGAATAAGGTCCTTTTCCATTTGCTACCTGCTCTAAAAAAAATTATTTAACTGATATAGGACTTATACAGTTTTTCAGATATAGACATCTACCAAGACTGATGCAGTACCGCTATATATAGTATACAATTCCAGCAGCATTATTCTGGATATTCTCACTACTGGCGCATCAAGCTTAAGATAGGGTAATAGGAAAATGGCAAAATATAAGCTATGTATTGTTTTTGCCAAAATCCTAATACAACATTTAAGGCTTGACGCGCTACTACAATTAGGATCTACAAAAAAAACTGACTGAGTTTGAAACCTGAAACCTGAAACCTGAAACCTGAAACCTGAAACCTATCACCTAACACCTAACACCTGACACCTGACACCTGACACCTAACACCTAACACCTAAAACCTAAAACCTAACACCTAAAACCTAAAACCTAACACCTAGGATTAATTGTTTACTTAATC
>JAKQYF010000125.1 GCA_023356535.1 Trichodesmium sp. MAG_R03
TTCATCTACCGGCAACTTGTATTACAACCCCAACGGTAGCGACGCCGGTTTTGGTGGTGGCGGGCAGTTTGCTAAGTTGCTCGGCAGACCCGCTCTAACAGATAGCGACTTTTTAATTGAGAATTAGTTGTCCATACTAGAAATTCTAATAGTACACAGGACTTACCCACGGGCACTACAAGAGGGGGAGGGCGAATTCCATTCGCCCCTACATATGGCGTTTTCAGGTGAATTTGCGTAAGTCCTGATTTGATTATCCTACCCTTGAGGCGTTGGTAGAGCGTTTAGCTGATGTTATTCCTATGGAATTTTCTTCTAGCCTAGCTCAAACAGAAAATAAACTTGAGACAGTTGAGACAAAAGAAGGAAGTGATTGGATCGCATACCACAAACCGAAACCTAATGCAAGTATCCGTTTATTTTGCTTCCACAACTTGGGTGGTAGTGCTTCTATGTATCGACAATGGTCTGATGCTTTGCTTCCAGAAATAGAGGTGTTACCCATTCAACTACCAGGTAGGGAACAACGTCTTCAGGAACAACCTTTTACAGATTTTGCAAGTCTGATTGAGATTTTAGCAGATTTCCTTTCTCCTTATTTGGATAAACCTTTTGCTTTCTTTGGTCATAGCATGGGATCGTACATTGCTTTTGAGCTTGCCTGTGTTTTGGAAAAACAATATAATTTGAAACCAATACACTTGTTTTTGAGTGGTCTGCCCCCACTCTCAGAAAATGCTTGGTTGAAAACCCTACTATCTATTTCAGAAACATAAGGAATTAATCGTCTTCTAGAAATTTGAGAAATTCCCGAAAGTCTTACTGAAGATTCATCGTTTTTCACTCAATTGAAGAAGATATTTAAGGCAGATTTTTAACTGTTAAAAAGTTACCATTATTCAGAGAAAAAGCCACTAGATTTCTCAATCTATAGTTTTTGTGGAGGAGATGATGATCAAGTTCGCGATCGCTAACTTGATCATTGGTCAGTGATTATCCCAACATAATATAAGTCCTAATCAAATCTACTTAATTCGGTGAAAAAAATGTTTCATCTTCAGCAATTAGCAAATCTTCCTCAATTCTCTTTCCTCCTAACTCCTGAGACTTCATTAATTATCCACTGAATTGCTTCGTCCACATCAAGATCACCATCACCCAGATCGTAAACTGAGCCAGATTGTTATATACTAACAGGAATTACCCAAAGGCACTATATATATATAGAGCCTTGGTGCGTTACGAAGTCGCAATTCAAGTCGCGAAGCGTTCGCTCCGCTTTGCGTCAGCAAAACACACCCTGCCAATAGCATTCATGGGTAAGTCCGAACTAAGATCAAAAGTTTTGCCTTCTGCCTCCAGCAAAAGTACCTTATAAAGTGAATACACTAACTCAATTGCACAACAGCTTGCTCATTTAACAAAATTTCATGTGTTAATAAATCCTCCACCGTTATTCTCAGAAACCTAAACTCATCCACCCAAAACAAAACCTTAATTCGATCCCTCCCTGGATTTCCTAAAGGATTTAATTGAGCAATACTACGACCTCCCTCTCTATCATTTAAAAGCTTTACAGCAGTTTGCTCTCCAGAAATTTTCCGAGTAATTAGGCGATCGCCATCAAAATAAACTTCTGTAGCATCAGACTCAGCACCCAACTCTCCCAAAACTAACTCTATACTAGGTTGACTATTCATAGAAGCACCTAAAACCAACTCTATAGGACTACTCATTGGATATGGTTGACCAGACTTAATCAAGGGATGCCAACTATGAGCATTTTTCTTTCTATCCCAATACCGAATACCATAACTGTGATACAAAAAATCCTTAACCTCCACTCCTTGAACTAATTGCAACGCTCCCTGAGAAATTGCCTCAAAAGGTTTTTCACAACGAATTTTTCCAGCATCAAAATATTCCCTTACCCACCTCTGGACAGCCGGAATTTGTACTGTTCCTCCCACCAATAAAACAGCGCCAATTTCTGATAATTCTATTCCTTGTCTTTTTGCCTGCTGTAATACCCGGCTCATTGACTCATCAAGACTAGCAAAAAAACCATTTTCCCTGAGAATTTCCTCAAAGCCATCTCGACCTAATTCCAACTCATAACTTTCCAAACTTTCATCATCAAAAAAAACTTCTGTTCCCTGTTGCTGCAAAGACAATTGAATTTTTAACTTTTCCGCCAAACGAGTAATTAAAGGGCTCTTTTCTATTCCTTGACTTTTAACAAAATAATCTACCAACCAATTATCAATATCCGAACCCCCTAAATTCTTTCCTGCTTTTGCCAAAACTCTTGCAGTTTTGACCTTTTGATTTGAACTTTGACTAAATGATTTTTCACCCCATTTCAAAATCACACCCAAAGGTTGTTTTCCCATAGAATTATCTAACCTTACCAAGGATAAATCTAAAGTTCCCCCACCAAAATCAATTACCAATAAAATTTCTGCATCTGCCATCCCATAACCCAAAGCTGCAGCAGTCGGTTCATCAATCATTCGTACTTGTTCAACTTGTAGAGACTGACAAACTTCACCCAACCAATTACGATAAGTTTCAAAACTATCTACTGGAACGGTAAAAATCAAAGATTCTACTGGCAAAGGTATTTTCAAAATATCCCCTATAACTTCTTCTAAAAATAACTTTCCTACTCGTTCAAAAGAAACAATTTGACCGTCAAGTTCTGGCAAAAATCCTTGAATCTTTGCACCAATACCTCGTTTAAAATTACGAAAAAATCGAGATTCTGTATTAATGTCGTAACCTTTATCTCTAACTTGTTGACCTATTATTACTTTTTTTTCAGCAGCATTTTCCACATAGACTAAGCTAGGAATTAAAGGTGGATTTTGCACAGAAATAATTGAGATATTTGGTAACTTGATAATTTCTGGTTCTTTAGTTGTTTGATTCCAACGAGAAATAACAGTATTACTTGTTCCGAAGTCTATAGCTATAGTCATTAGTCATTTAGGGATGAAATTGATATATTGCTTCCTTCTTTAAGGGATCGTGGGACTTTCCCCCCAGAGGAGTGAACTTGGTTTTTGATAGAAACCTTTGAAGAAGATTATATACCAAGTCCCTACATCCTGATTTCTCAGCAAAGGTACTTGACAAAAAACTAACTATAAAGTCAGCAGAGCGATCGCTCCACTCAATACCAACAACCAGTATATTATTTTCAGGACTTACGCAAAACCGCCATATCTATGGCTTGCTGATTAATTATAAAAGCATTGACAGATAAAGGCTTTAGCCTTATTTGGGAGGCAAAAAACCAGCTTTCGCTACAATTATTAATCCACTGCTATCTCATTCTGTGGAGCACCCAAAAGTAGGTCATTAAAATCACATTTTTAATCCTAGTCAATCATTTTGTTGAGCTCCCAAAAAAAATCTGAGGTCAAAAGATTTCAACCTTGCATCCTGAAAAAAAATCTGATATATTAAAGACAATGGGAGCCACACGTATATACACATGATTTTTTATTCAATACGAAATCATAGTCAAATATAAATGTTTCTTTGATGATCACAATGACATGGCAAAATAAAAAGGAGCGATCGCTACAATTATTAATCCACTGCTATCTCATTCTGTGGAGCACCCAAAAATAGGTCATTAAAATCACATTTTTAATCCTAGTCAATCATTTTGTTGAGCTCCCCAAAAAATCTGAGGTCAAAAGATTTCAACCTTGCATCCTCAAAAAAAATATGATATATTAAAGATAATGGGAGTCACACGTATATACACATGATTTTTTATTCAACACAAAATCATAGTTAAATATATAGTCATTCCGAATAAGAATGGGAAACTTTTTTAGCGCCTACCCTCTCACAGCAAGAAAACCTTGTCTCAATCTAAACCAGAATGACTATAACTGTTTCTTTGATGATCACAATGACATGGCAAAATAAAAAGGAGCGATCGCTACAATTATTAATCCACTGCCATCTCATTCTGTGGAGCACCCAAAAATAGGTCATTAAAATCACATTTTTAATCCTAGTCAATCATTTTGTTGAGCTTCCAAAAAAATCTGAGGTCAAAAGATTTCAACCTTGCATCCTGAAAAAAAATCTGATATATTAAAGACAATGGGAGCCACACGTATATACACATGATTTTTTATTCAATACGAAATCATAGTCAAATATAACTGCTTCTTTGATGATCACAATGACATGGCAAAATAAAAAGGAGCGATCGCTACAATTATTAATCCACTGCCATCTCATTCTGTGGAGCACCCAAAAATAGGTCATTAAAATCACATTTTTAATCCTAGTCAATCATTTTGTTGAGCTCCCAAAAAAATCTGAGGTCAAAAGATTTCAACCTTGCATCCTGAAAAAAAATCTGATACACTAAGGACAATAGGAGTTACACGTATATACACATGATTTTTTATTCAACACAAAATCATAGTCAAATATAAATGTTTCTTTGATGATCACAATGACATGGCAAAACAAAAGGAGCGATCGCTACAATTATTAATCCACTTCCATCTCATTCTATCGCTACAATTATTAATCCACTGCCATCTCATTCTGTGGAGCACCCAAAAGTAGGCCATTAAGATCACATTTTTAATCCTAGTCAATCATTTTGTTGAGCTCCCAAAAAAAATCTGAGGTCAAAAGATTTCAACCTTGCATCCTCAAAAAAAATCTGATATACTAAAGATAATAGGGGTTACACGTATATACACATGATTTTTTATTCAACACAAAATCATAGTCAAATATAAATGTTTCTTTGATGATCACAATGACATGGCAAAACAAAAAGGAGCGATCGCTACAATTATTAATCCACTGCCATCTCATTCTGTGGAGCACCCAAAAGTAGGTCATTAAAATCACATTTTTAACCCTAGTCAATCATTTTGTTGAGCTCCCAAAAAAAATCTGAGGTCAAAAGATTTCAACCTTGCATCCTCAAAAAAAATCTGATATACTAAAGATAATAGGGGTTACACGTATATACACATGATTTTTTATTCAACACGAAATCATAGTCAAATATAACTGTTTCTTTGATGATCACAATGACATGGCAAAACAAAAAGGAGCGATCGCTGTGATTATTAATCAACGTCAATTTCATTCTAATGCAGCTATAGATACCCTTCACAGCTAAGATTTTAACCGTTCAGGAAACTTGCTAGTAACTCTACCAATTATTTGTTGGGAACTCACAAAACCAAAAGAGCGACTATCACTACTTTCTTCCCTATTTTCTCCCACCAAAAAACAGTCACCTTTTTCATCAACAAAGGAAACCCACTTAATTATTCTCAAGTCTTGACGATGAGGGTGTTCAGCCACAACCATATCACCTATTTCAGGTAAACAGCGGCAGTAGGCCCTCGTATCTACAAGAACCTCCTCCCCAGGTTTAAGTATAGGGAACATGGAAAACCCTGTGACACAAAAGCGTTGACGTAATCTTAACAACCAAAGCAATAACTCTTTATTACCAATTGTTTGTATCAACTTTTTGCCTACCACCTCCAATGAAAAAAATTAGCTAGCCTTATACCAGGTCACATCGCGTTCCTTAGTAGCCCAGAACATATTGTGAATTTTTTCCACAGCATTTAGTAACTTAGTAGCATGCTCTAAACTAACTTCAACTTTACAAGCAGAGCATAACTTAGCAGCGTTCCAAAAAGTATCGTGGAGATCTGGATACTTTTCTAAATGTACAGGCTTAAAATAATCAGTCCAAAGAATGAGCAAATCTTCCTTAGTTTTCTGAGCTTGCTCTTCTTTAATTGCAATATAGCGAGAAAGGGTATTAGCAGTCTTGTGATCTCCAGTTTTTGGGTCAAGTTCTAAAATTTTCTTAGTCATAGATAATACTGCTTCAGCGTAAATGCGAGCAGAAGCGGGGTCATAAACACCGCAAGGGCCATCACAGTGAGCGCTAACCTCTGGTGCTGGGAACCACTTTCTAATCTGAGTAGCAATTGTGTTGAGCATAATTTTCTAAGATATCCCCATCTATAAAATGGAAAGAGTTACATTGTTATTATTTAATAGTAGTTGATTATACTGGAAAGTCTTCCCAATAATTCGCAACTTCCGTATTTTAAATAAAAAGTTTGATATTTTCCTCAGCCTAAAGGTACGGAGATTACTACTAGGCCGAATCTTAACAGCGGGTTGATAACTCCTCATAGTTCACTACTTGCAAATTATGTGACATATTCCCACACTTAAGCTGATACTATAGTTTGAGCTTCTGGCTTAAGAGTCCCGTTATTACCTCAGACTCCACGAGTTTTAAGGGCGAAATGCCCTACCGCCCCATTTTTTATATTTATCGCTGCGTTTAGATCACCCTCTATTGCTCAACCGAGGTGCTCACAAGAATGAGTTATTTTGGATAATTCTTATGTGACTTTTTCACCACAATTTGAACAATTTTATCTGGTTGACGGTTTAGTTAAAATCAAAATCAAGGGTATAAAATTTGTTACGATTAAATTCTATCAGGTAGAGCTTACATCTAACACTATAGTATCTAACAACCTCTTTCAAATGTGATTATTTGGTAGTAAGTCTGGTAGTACGCGATCGCAACAAAATAAAGTCCCAGCTACTACACATACTGGAATAGCTAAAAAATTAATTATAGGAATAGCAATTAAAGCTTGACAAATTAACCCAAAAGTAGCACTTGCTGGTAAACTACGATAAATAACTGTTAACTTCTCTCGGAATTTTAATTTTCTTCTCTCTAAAGGCCCATCAAAAAAGTCAAGACAAACAAAAAAAGTGGTTAAAGCTATACCGCCAATACTTGTTATTAAAGGTCCTCCAGGAAAAAAGTTGAGTAACAACATTGGCAAACCTATTATCAACACTAATACAATTTTTTTGACCTCAAAAAGTATTGCTCGGCAAATATCTCTAATAATAGCTAGTAAACTCAAAGAAGCTTCAGGCAATGTACCAATTCTCATTTTTTCTAATTGTTCAGAAAGTTGACCATAAAAAGGAGAACCGAGAATAACTCCAAATTGTACTAACAAAAATCCAATGATTAGCAAAAATACTAAAAATAGAATGATTTTTACTAGCCAATCTAGAGCATTATCCAAATAACTTAAGAAGTTTAACCAAGTTGGCAATTGAGAAATAAGACTATCAAACTGCAAAGATAAATTATTAAAGATAGTATCTATTAAATTAATTCCAGGCAATAGCAGACTAATATACAAAATAATACCCACAACAATATTAATTAAAATCGGAACAATTATATAACTGATTAATCTAGGATTTTTAACAAATATTATTAAAGCTCGAACATGATATGTTGAACCTGCTATTAATTCCCCAGGTGCTTTAATAATTGATTTTAAACAGGACTGTTTTATCATTAATTTAAATTAGATTTTATTTAACTTTTAGTTTAATTTTACAGTTATATAATAGCCATATTAATTATTAAACGAGGTCATTTTTTTTATAATACTCAAACAATCTAACAATCCTATTTCATTTGTAATATTTTGTTGGCATTTAGAAATTTAAAGTTGACAAACCCAACCATAAGATTCAATAACTTTACCAGTTTTAATATCTTCTAATTTTTGCAAAACTTGAGAAGCATATTTTCGTTGATCAATGCTTGGCAAAATCATATCTTTACCTTGATAATTAATAGTAGAAATATGAGCAATTGTAGCAGCGGTACCCATACCAAAAGCTTCAGAAAGATTTCCAACTTCATAAGCCTGTGCCACCTCATCAATAGAGATTAACCTTTCCTCAACCTTAACACCCATATCTCTAAATAAAGTTAATGCACTATCTCTAGTAATTCCTCCTAATATCGTTCCTGTCAACTGAGGAGTAATAACAACATCATTAATCACAAAAGCCACATTCATTGTGCCACATTCTTCAATATATTTGTTCTCTTTTCCATCCAACCATAAAACATTATCATAACCTTGTTGTTTAGCCTCTTTATCTGCTAACAAACTACCAGCATAATTACCAGCACATTTAGCTGCACCAGTTCCACCTTCACAAGCTCGGACATATTTATTCGTAACAATTAACTTAACTGGTTCGGAATAATAAGCACCTACAGGGGAAGAAATAATAATAAACTTATAGCTATTTGCTGGTTTGAGACCAACAGATTCATCTGTGGCAAAATAAATAGGTCGAATATATAATACACTATTTGATTGATCAGGAATCCAATCAGCATCTAGCTTAATTAATTCTTTTAAACCATCTATAAAAATTTCTTCAGGAATAGATGGCATACATAATCGAAAAGCTGATTTATTTATTCTTTTATAATTAGCTTGTGGGCGAAACAATAAAGGTCTTCCCATAGGACTTCTATAAGCTTTTAAACCTTCAAAAACTGCCTGACCATAATGGAGCGCAGATAGAGAAGGACGAATAGGGATATTACCATAAGGAATAATTTTTACTTCTTGCCAGCTATCATTTTCATAGGTAGCAACCAACATATGATCGCTAAATACTTTACCAAAGGGACTATTATTAATATCCTGTTCTTTAATCCGAGAGTGGCTAGTTTTTTCTATAGATATTTGAGAATTAACTATTTGCATGATTGTCTTGATTTTAGTAAAAACACTACTTTATATTTTTTATAATATCATGGCTAGTTAAATACACATAATAAAAAAAAGTTACTTTTCAGGACTTACGCAAAATATGAAATTATATACTCACTCCACATCATCTGAGTTCTTTCAAAAAAATTCTGAACTTTATTTGATTCTTATTTCTTAGCATTCGCCAGTTATTAAAGAATTTACTTTGAATAATTAACCATCAAAAGTTATTTATATTACTCATATTAATAGAGATGAGTTGATGATTATTTTTAGTTAAAAATTTATCAAATATCATATCAAACCCACCTCTATCTTAACTATTGAATACCAATTGCTCCAAGTGTGAAAACACATCATATCTCAACAATATCAGAGATTAATCAAGATAAGCAATGTAGCCTAAGTTCATGGAATTGGTATAACTTAAGTTTAACTTAATTATCATGCTTGGCAATTACCCAAATAGCATGAATAATTCCAGGAAAAAAGCCTAAAAAAGTTAGGAGAAGATTAATCCAAAAAGCACCACCTAGACCAACAGTTAAAAAAACGCCTAAAGGTGGTAAAAAAATAGCAGCTAGAATCCTTAGTATAGTCATTTGAGCACTTTTCTAATTATTAAACAATTTTTTTTGGAGCATATGGCATATAGCAGTAGCCACAAAGAGCAGGAATTATGGGATGACTAAACCTTATGAATTTTGGTTTGATCTAAACCGTATTGGCCTATAGAAGGCAATATTGTATAGTCAACCTTATTTCCTTGTTCCTTCTTATATAACTTCACAAGTTACTAGAACCTTTACCGAAAAATTTTGGAGGTTCTGCTAAAGTATAAATTTTTGTTTCAGTAGCGATCGCTTCTCGCAGATATTTAGGCACTTGCAGCATTCCTAATAAAGTAGTGCCATCAAACATCCGGAACCCACCAAGAGTTTTTTCTTTGAGAAGTTTATTAACCTTTTCTGGCTCAGGCCGACTATTAATCATTTTCCTAGAACCCAGTGCAAAACCCCAAGGTCGCCCATAAGTGGGAATATGACTATTATAAGATTGAACATAAGGAAATACAGCTTTCATTGTATTAACAATACGAACATGAAGTTTCATTTCTCCAGGGGAAACTGGACCAGCCTGCACAACAAAAAATCCCTCTGGGGTAAGTACCCGCAGAATTTTTTCAAAATAGTCCTTTGTAAACAATTGAAATGATGGTCCCTCTTCAATAGGATCCGAAAGGTCAGAGATAATGACATCCCAACTCTCACCAGAAACATCCAAAAATTCTAAAGCATCGCCAATGACCAACTGGAGACGGGGGTCATCAAAAGCATTACTATGCATCTCAGGTAAATATTGACGACAAGCTTCTACTACTTCTCCATCAATATCAACCATGGCCACTTTTTCTACACTTTGCCAACGGAAAACTTCCCGAATAGTAGCTCCCTCACCACCACCAAGAACAAGAACTTTGCGAGGAAACTCATGATAAATCATTGCAGGATGTACCAGGGGTTCATGGTATAAAAATTCATCCCCTGTAGAAGATTGCCATTTACCATCGAGAACCAGTGCCTTACCATAAATACCTGTTTCTACAATATACATTTCTTGATAGGCAGTTTTTTTGTAGGCAAGTACCTTAGTAAGGCCATGAACATAAATATCCCAAGGTGTAATATACTCACTTACCCACAAATCAGCACCTACTTTACTACTTGCCATAAGGCATACTCCTGAATAACATATTTATTAAAATATTTTGACAGAATGTATTTATTAGCACAAAATGGTTTTCGATTCCAATCAAATGTAAGATAAAAACTAGAGGTTTTTACAGATATTATTAATTGAATCACCCAATTTACAGATATTATTATATTATCAGAGTAATTTTACCTTAAGAATGCCAGAAAGCGTCCGGTATAATTTCTCATTTATCCCTATAAGGTTTTTACCTGATTTCTTGCATATTTTTTCCTAAAGTCCTACTAGAGAAATGGTGGGTATATAATTATGGTTTGATGCCGTGATTATATAAGCACCTAAACAAAATTGTTTACCTACCCTAATTTGATGTGAGGTATACAATATAAATAGTTGAGCCTGAAAAAATGTGTCATCAATTTTGTGTGCCTACTTAGAACTTATACATGGGGGATATTTTCAGGAAAAAGTTATGCTAATGAGCGATCGCTAACCTCTTTAGTATCAGTCGAATAAAACAAAGATTAATTTTGGTGGTGGTATTTTCCAGGGTTCTTTCAAAATTTTTGGTTAAGCTTTTACAGCTTTCTATCCAGGAAATAGATTTAGGGTGAAATGCTTTTTATATTGATAGTAATGGTGATATTGTAGAGAATTATGTGTATCTAAGTTGGTAAGAAAGGAAAGGAAAGGAAAGGAAAGAAAATGTAATTGATCATCAGGTAACCTTAGTAGTTACTTGCATAAATTCAAAAGCTGAGAGTTGACTGCTAATAACTGAATGCTTACCTTTTGATTAAAATCCAGATATTATTACTTATTTATCTCACGAAAAATATCTATACTCATAAATTCAGCCTTATTTTTAACTTTTGATTTAACAAATTGTAGCTTGTATTTAAGTATAATTCATGGAATAAATTACTCTTGATAGTACTATGGAAAATAATAGAACTAACAACTTCCCAAATGTCTCTTTAAATCAGTGGGATGTAGAACTTTATGACAGTAAACATTCCTTTGTTTCTAACTTGGCAATAGATTTATTAGAGTTGCTGAGTCCCCAAGATGGAGAAAAAATTCTTGACCTTGGTTGTGGCACAGGTCATCTGACTTATAAAATTACTACAAGAGGAGCAAAAGTTATAGGAATTGATAATACTTCTACTATGATTGAGGGAGCAAACCGTTATTATCCAGATATTAAGTTTTTAGTGAGAGATGGAATTAACTTAGAGTTGAAAGAAACATTTGATGCCGTGTTTTCTAATGCAACACTTCATTGGATTCGAGAACAAAAAAAAGTTATAACTAATATCTGGCGCCTACTAAAACCAGGAGGTCGTTTCGTTACAGAATTTGGAGGAAAAGGTAATATTAAAACAATTATTAGTGGTATTTATGAAGCTTTAGATGCTGCTGGTTATAGTAGTAATAAACAGCTTAATCCTTGGTATTTCCCTAGTATAGGAGAATATACTACTCTCTTAGAATCAGAGGGTTTTTTATTGACTTTTGCAACTTTATTAGAAAGACCAACTAAACTTGAAGATGGAGAATATGGTCTGCGTAATTGGATTAAAATGTTTGCGACTTGTTTTTTTAAAGAGATTCCTGAAAAAAAGCAAAATATTATTATTGATGATATCCAAAATAGATTGCGCCCCCATCTATTTTATCAAGGCAAATGGATAGCTGATTACAAAAGAATTAGAATTATGGCTTTTAAAGAAGGTAAGCAGAATAAATAATGACTGAATTATTTAAGTTATTAGGGAATAAGCTTCGAGCGAAGAAGTATTAATTGCGCTTTTGGAAAACAAATTGTTAAAAATATTGCTCTTAACCTACCTATTACTTAATAACTGAAGTTTTGAGTTAGGTCTTACATTATTTTTAGGAATTTAGGAATTGGTGTTATGCTTCATTTAACCTATAGGGTTTGTCAGGGAAATACTAAAGTTCTAGGTTGTAGAAATTAACTTAACAAATAATAGGGAAAAGAAAACAATAACAATAACTATACCTAACCAATCTAAAGCAATAGATAATCTAAGTTTTGTTCTTCTTATTTCGACTATCAATCCATTGCTTGGCAAGTCTAACTGCCTCTTTTCGAGAGGAAGCATAAGGTACTGCTACAACACAACCTAATTTATAATTAGCCCAAGCTGCATAAGTAGGATATCCATTCATTTCACCTTGGTCAATTTCAACCTTCCAACCTTTATATTTAAAGGTAAGCATAATATGAGGAAAATCAGGTTCAATCATTATAGTGTGACTCAATTAATTATAGTTATCTCAAAATACTTCCAAATGTAAAAATTGGAAATTCTGATATTTTTTAGTCTATATGAAATATTCAATAATTAGAATAAGGAAAAATTTTAGCAAGAACCTTAATATTTTTTTGCTTGTTCTCTATCCTACTCCCCATTTTTTTCATGCTGCCTATTCCCTACTCCTTAACTCTCTAAAACTGTCAAGATTAGCATAGGCACTATAAACAGCTTTGACATTATACCAATTTAAAAATATCCGAGAAATTTCTAAAGCTAACTGTGATTTACCACGGTCAATTAACCATTGTAAAAAAACAGTCATGGTTTTTTCATTTAATCTCCCAGCTAATGATAATCCTCCCCATAATAATTTGTGTAACCAAGTCATTTGAATCATAATTTTTACTTCCAATGTCCGATGTTTTTGATAAAACAAAACTCCCATTTTTCCTCTTTGAATTTCTCTTTCAATCATTCTGGGTAACTGATCTATAGAAAATGGTGGATGCCAATGATAACCTACAGCTTCCGGGCATTTAACTAATTTCAATCCTAATTTTTTTAACCTAATTCCTAATTCTAAATCTTCCCAACCATACTCTTGAAAATCAGTATCAAATAATCCCGCTTCAATTAACCAATGACGAGCGATCGCTACATTTCCTGTAGCAAAAAAAGCTGCCGAAAAATCTGTCAATTTATAAGGTTCTAAAGTGGGAAAATCAAAATTACAAGTATTAATTACTCTTCCATAAGTAAAAATACGGTTGGATTTTTCCCCATATTTAATTAAAGTATTTGCATGTGCCTGAAGAAAATTATCTTTTACGACTAAGTCACTGTCTATAAAAATAATAAAATTTCCCCTGGCTACTTCAATACCTAAATTTCTGGCTGCTGCTGGTCCCTGGTGAGACTGAGGCCAAAGTTGGAGATGGGGAAATTCTGTGGCATTAGCTTTTAGCCAGGGGATAGTATCATCTGTTGAACCATCATCGACAACTATTACTTCATATTGGGTTATCGGTTGTTCATAAGTTTGACTTTCTAAGGCACGGAGGCATTTTTCTAAAATTCCTAGGCGGTTATAGGTGGGGATAATTATACTGAAAAACATAGAATCATTTACTTATATTATATGCTGTTTATTTTTGAAATCTTCCCCGGCCTAAAGGCACAGGGAAACAACCAAGCCTTAACTCCTAGGGAGGTTGACATTTAACAGGCTGCTGCTACCTTGACGGTAGTCTTACACTTATTTTTATCTCAACATTGGTTGAAGACTCCCACTCTCCCCCAGGGGAGCTAGGGCCTGAAAACCAATTAATGTTGCGGTTTTCACAAGGAGTAGGGAACCCACCCCTAAGCCGTCCCAGCAGGAGAAATAGGGGAGCATTACAAGGGGAAGTAGGTAGGGACATTCTATGTAATGTCCCTACAGAGTAGTTAGGAGTAAGGTCGAATTATAGAGGAGGTAGTCGGATATATTTGTCCCTTAATTTTTCTGTAATTATTCTGCCCAAAATGCTAACTTAATATGAGGGTTTTGGACATGCAAATAAGACACTTTTTGAAGGCCCAAAAAAGGCTTTAGGGAATATCAGTCAATGGTTTGAGATTTAATCAGCAAGCCCTAACTTAGTTGCAATTGCCTGATCAAGTGTCCCAAATACGGCAGATATATCCTAGCAAAAACTCAGTTTTGCCTATTACCTCTTGTCTTTCCCTGTTAATAAAGCTACTATCTAAACTGAATTTAATGTTAATTTGTCAATGATACTTTTGTTATACTCAAAAGCCTGTACTTTAAGGAACAATAAAGCTACAGATTTAGTTTGATAATAATAAATCAGTCGTTAATTTTTGAAGAAAAATATGGGTGCCACTAAAGTTGTACTAGCTTATTCAGGAGGAGTAGATACCTCCGTTTGTATTCCTTATCTGAAAAATGAATGGGGAGTAAAAGAAGTAATTGCCCTAGCAGCAAATTTAGGTCAAGGGGACGAATTAGAAGCAGTTCGGAAAAAAGCATTAGATTCAGGTGCCGTAGAATCTCTGGTTATAGATGTTATCAAACCTCTAATTCAAGAATATGCTTTTCCTGCTATTCAAGCAAATGCTCTATATGAAAATCGTTACCCCCTAGCAACAGCATTAGCTCGACCTCTAATTGCTAAAATATTAGTAGAGGCGGCAGAAAAATATAGTGCCGATGCTATTGCCCACGGTTGTACAGGAAAAGGTAATGACCAAGTAAGGTTTGACGTTGCTATTGCTGCACTAAATCCTCAAATTAAGATTCTTGCACCTGCGCGGGAGTGGGGAATGAGTCGGGAGGAGACTATTGCTTATGGTGAAAAGTATGGCATTCCGGCTCCTGTGAAAAAATCTTCCCCTTATAGTATAGATAAGAATTTATTGGGGATGGCGATTGAAGCTGGTGAGTTGGAAGACCCTTGGGTGGAACCGCCAGAAGAAGTTTATGGAATGACCAAGGCGATCGCTGATACTCCTAATGAACCGGAATATATAGAGATTGGTTTTGAGAAAGGTATTCCTATTAGTCTCAACGGTCAAGGGATGGGTGGTATTGAGTTGATAACTCAACTTAATAAGATAGCAGGAAATCATGGTATTGGCAGAATAGACATGATTGAAAACCGTCTAGTGGGGATAAAGTCGAGAGAAATTTATGAATCTCCAGCAATGTGGGTATTAATTCAGGCACACCGAGATTTAGAGAGTTTGAATTTAACTGCTGATGTGACTCGTTATAAGCGGGGTATTGAGGAGACTTATAGTCAGTTGGTTTATAACGGTTTATGGTTTAGTCCGTTGAAGGGTGCATTGGATGCTTTTATTCAGCAGACCCAGGAAAGGGTGACT
>JAKQYF010000126.1 GCA_023356535.1 Trichodesmium sp. MAG_R03
TTTTGGTAGTAAAGTTAATTGTAAGGATTATTTTGAGAAATATTTATTAGCACAAATAGATCATCCTTTAGTCTTAGGTTTAGATGAAATTGACCGAGTTTTTCAATACCCTGATATTGCTGAAGATTTTTTAGGATTATTACGAGGCTGGCATGAAGAGTCAAAACGACGTGCTATTTGGAAAAAGTTGCGGTTATTAGTAGTACATTCTACAGAGGTTTATATTCCGATGAATATTAATCAATCTCCTTTTAATGTAGGTTTACCTATAGATTTGCCAGAATTTAATCCTCAGCAAGTTAAGGATTTAGCATCCCGACATAATTTGAATTGGTCAGAGCAAGAAGTAGAGAAATTAATGGCAATTGTTGGTGGGCATCCTTATTTAGTGAGGATGGCATTATATCACATTTCTAAACAAGATTTAACTCTAGAAGATTTACCGGAAAATGTAACGGCTGAAACGGGAATTTATAGCGACCATTTGCGACGACATTTGTGTAATTTAGAAGAATATCCAGAGTTAGTTGCAGCAATGAGAAATATAATTTCTGAAAATTTGAGCGGACATTTAACAGGGATGTTGGGTTTTAAGTTAGATAGTTTAGGTTTAGTAAAATGGCAGGGCAATAAATACTATCCCAGGTGTGAGCTATATCGTCAATATTTTCAGGCTCATTTATGAGGTTAGTCTAGTAATTATAACTATTCCAACTATCTATTTCATTATGGCGGTAAAAGGGAGTAGGTAAGACCAAGCCTTGAAATAACCTTAGCTATCAGGATCGGTGTGAGGTGGAAATTCTCATGGGTGTTTTTGTAGCAGCTGTTCTCCCCTCCCTCACAATGAACTACTTTACCGTTGCCAGCTTCCTGAACCTCCAGGGGCATTAATGAAATTTGTCGTTTCTATGAGTCCCAACTGGAATATTAGTTTATTTCATTATCGTAACAATGGAGCAGATTATGGACGTATTGTGGTAGGAATTTAAGTTCCGCCTGACAAAGTGTCAGAATGGCAAGTTTTTCTCCAAAACTTAGGTTGTCCCTATTGGGACGAAAGTCAAAATCCAGCTGATCAACTATTCTTGGCCTAGTTCAAGAAAATTTTTCTGCTTAACTACTCCCTAACATAGTCAGCTTTTCTCCAGAGCTGAGGTTGTGCCTATTGGGACCAAAGCCAAAACCCCACTTATCAAATGTTTTTGGCCGAGTTCAAGAAAATTTTTTTGCTTAACTACTCCCTAATTATGCTAGATTATATACTGTTTCATCTTCTACTAGCTACTTAGTAATCTTATAGAAGTAGTGTTCAAAGTTATTGTCAGTCTCTTTGTCTTAAAAGGGACATGCAAAAATTGCGACTTGTTTATCACTACCAGCTATTTTTCCTAAGCTAATGGAATTTGTCTTAATGCAGTCAAAGAACCATAAATTTCTATCCCTTTTCTTTCTATTAATTTAGTAGAGCTAGGGGTAATTGATGGAAACTTTACTTGCTCTATATGACTTGTGAAAGATGAAATATCAGTCATACTCGATAAACTCAAAAATTTAGTGCAATTAAACACTGTTCTTGATCAAACAACTGAGACAAACTCAACCCCCTCAAAAATAGAGTTACCATTTACTCTCAAAGAGGTAAAAGCAGCTATTCCTACCTACTGTTTTGAATCTTCCCTCTGGAGGTCTCTCAGTTACTTCTTTTTAGATATTGGCATTATTGCAGGTCTGTATGTGATTGCCTACAATTTAGATTCATGGTTCTTTTTTCCCCTCTTCTGGTTAATGCAAGGAACTATGTTTTGGGCATTATTTGTAGTAGGGCATGATTGTGGTCACAGTTCCTTTTCTAAATACAAATGGGTGAATAATTTAATTGGGCATCTGTGTCATATCCCTATTCTTGTACCATACCACGGTTGGCGCATTAGTCACAGGACTCACCATAGTAATACAGGAAATATTGACACTGATGAAAGTTGGTATCCAGTTTCTGAAAGTAAGTACAATATGATGCACTGGTATGAAAAGTTATTTCGCTTCTATCTACCATTATTAGCTTATCCACTCTATCTATTTAAGCGATCGCCTAATCGCACAGGGTCCCACTTTCTCCCCAACAGTCCTTTATTTCGTCCTCGTGAAAAATGGGATGTTTTAACCAGTTCAGCACTATGGATGTTAATGGTAGGCTTTCTGGTTTTTCTAACTTATCAATTTGGTTGGGTTTTTCTGATCAAATATTATCTGGTCCCTTATATTATATTTGTCATCTGGCTAGATTTAGTTACTTTCCTACACCACACTGAGTCAGATATTCCTTGGTATCGTGGAAATGATTGGTATTTTCTTAAGGGTGCATTATCAAGTATTGATCGTGACTATGGTTTCATCAATTCTATTCATCATGACATTGGTACTCATGTTGCCCATCACATATTCCTAAATATGCCTCATTATCACTTGAAAACGGCAACAGAAGCAATCAAACCTATCTTGGGTGTATATTATCGCAAGTCTAGTGAACCAATATGGAAGAGTTTTATCAATTCTTACCTGACTTGTCATTTTGTTTCAGACACAGGCTCTCAAGTATATTATCAGTCAGGCTGGAAAAAACCTTCAAACTGATTTAACTCAACAGGATTTATTACTAAGCCACCATATCTAGTAAGTGCGTTTTATCTTACCGAAAAATTGGGTTTAAAGCCTCGCCCTTCTAGGGCGATTTTTTAGTTGATTTTTTTCCACAGGTTATGTTATTATGCTTTTTAGTTCAAAAGTCATTCTATGAAAGCAAGATTTAAGTACCGTATATATCCAACATTGGGCAAAAACAGTAATTAGCAAGGCTCGGAAGGTTGTGTCCGCGTTGTCTGGAATGATAGTCTAGCTTGCTGTCAGGAAAAGTACAAACCTTAAAACAAAAAACCGACTAATTCTGAACTACAAAAACAGTTTATTACTCGGGCTTTAAAGACTGAGGATAGAATTTGGAGATCAGTTGTTTCTGCGGTTGCCACTACAGCAATCTTTAAACGATGTAATACCCAGGCTGATCAAAGCTTTTTTAAATCAACTCAAGGCAACAGAAAAGGTAAACCTATAAGAGTTCCTAAATTTAAAAGGAGAATGTCTAAGCCAACAGCTAGATTTACAAAGGGTGGATTTAAAGTTGGTCAACATAAAGTTTACGTAAGCTAAAATAGGAAAGCTGAAAATTGTGTGGTCAAGAGAACTACCCGCTATTCCATCATCAGTAACAGTAATCAAAGATTCAGCTCATCGATATTTTCTAAGTTTTGTAGTAGAAGTTTTGCCTGAAGTATTGCCTAAAACTGATAATTCAGTAGGTATAGATTTAGGAATTAAAACTGCGGTAAAAAAATTGATGCACCAAAACCATTAAGGAAACGAATGCTGGAAGTACCGACAACTAAGTAAGTCATTATCTAAAAAAACTAAAGGTTCTAAACGATATGAAAAAGCTAGACTAAAAATAGCTAAATTTCTTGCCTTACTGAAAGACACAAGGAGAGATTTTCTACATAAATTATCTACTGAAATGTCTGTGAAAACCAAACAATTGTTTTAGAGGTATGAGTTGTTTCTGGGATGGTTAAGAATCGGAAATTATCAAGAGCCATTTCTCAAACACGGCTGGAGAACATTCAGAACATTTTTAGAATGGATTTGCTCAAAAATATGGTCGTGATTTCAGAGTGATAAGCCGTTGGGAACCCACATCTCAAATTTGCTCTTGTTGTGGATTTCTTGGTGGAAAATTAGATTTATCAATTCGTGAGTGGGAATGTATTAATTTTGGGGCTAAACATGATCGCGTAGGGTCAGGTCGTTCTATCGAGACGAAAATGCAGCAATAAATATATTAGTCGCGGGTGGGCATACCGAGACTTTAAACGGACAGGTCGGTAAGTAGCCAGACTACTGTCAAAGTAGCAGCAGCCTGTGATATGTCAACCCGCCGAGGGGTTAAGGCTCGGCAGAAAACCCGGTGCCTTTAGGCCGGGGAGGATGTCAAGGAGCAAAATGACCATTTGCTCTTACCAAAAAATTGGGTTTCAAGCCTCGCCCATAAACGGGCGACTTTTGAGTTGATTTTTTTTCACTGGCTTAGTCCTTCTTGCTTTTTAGTTCACAAGAAATATATTAGTCGCGGATGGGCTTACCGAGACAAAAAACGGACATTGAGGCCAGCAGCCAGACTACTGCCAAAGTAGCAGCAGCCTGTGAAATGTCAACCCACCGAGGGGCTACGGCTCGGTTGTTACCCAGTGCCTTTAGACCGGGGAGGATGTCAAAGATGGTGTATAACTTGATCTTGACTTAGGACTTATCCATGAACCCTATTGGAAGGGTGTGTTTTGCTGACGCAAAGCGGAGCGAACGCTTCGCGACATAAAAAGCACACTGCGTAACGCACCAAGGCTCTGTATATAGTATCTTAGGGTAAGTCCTGAAGATTTACCCATGGGCAATATATTTCTGTTATTACGAGGGATAGGGAAGTAATCTCAAGCCAATACTTTTGTAGTGAATGGGTAAGTCCTATTTAGGACCTGCTGATTAAATCCAAAAGGATTGATAAATAAAGGTTTTAGCATTTTTAGACTTGAAAAAAGTGTCTAGTTTTCAGTCCTAAGAGCTCAAAAAGTTAGTATTTTGGGCCCTCCCTAGACAGAAAAATCAAGGGACCAATATCTCCGACTACCTCGTCTACCAATTTCCCGTTCCTCTGTAGGGACGTTCCATAACAAAAATGCGTTTCATGTCCCGTAGGGAAAGGTCCCTACTTCTCCTCCTGGGAGATGCTAAAGGTGGTTCTCCTACTCCTGAAAAAGACTTTTTCAGCAAGCCCTATTTATATTCTACTAGAAAATTGGGTATACAGCCTGCCCCTTTTAGGGGGAATTTTTCGTTGTTTTTTTGAATATATATGGAGCTGGAGGAGAGCAACTTCAGCTAATAGCTGCCTTCAAACTTTGACAAAACTGACCGATGGCTTTGAGACCCTCATCCGGAGTTCCTTCAGCTAACCGCTTCACTACTGCACTACCAACAATAACTGCATCACTTCCCCACTTTTTTACTTGTAAAGCATGTTCCGGTTGAGAAATACCAAAACCAACACCTATTGGCTTATCTGTGACCTCCCGCATCTGTGCCAACAAATTTTGCACCCGCGTTTGTATTTGAGTACGCATTCCCGTTACCCCAGTTACACTTACCAAATAAATAAATCCTTGAGACTGATCAGCGATCGCCTCTATTCTCTCTTTTGGACTTGTGGGAGCTACTAATAAAGTCAACTCTATGCCAATGTCTCTTGCTGGTTTCAACAAAATATCTGCCTCTTCTAATGGCAAGTCTGGTACAACCAAACCCCTAGCTCCTACATCATAAATTTTTTTCAGGAAGCTATCCGCCCCTCGGTACAAAATTGGATTGTAATAAGTAAATAGGATGATTGGCGATCGCAACCTCGGACTTACTGTCTGGACTACTTCTAAAACTGACTCTAAGGTAGTCCCTCGGTTCAAAGAACGGGTCGCAGCAGCTTGAATAACTGGACCATCAGCCAAAGGGTCAGAATAAGGGACTCCCAATTCAATCATATTAGCCCCACTTTGATCCAATACCTCTAGAGCCTTAGCCGTAGTTTCCAAATCTGGGTCTCCTGCGGTAATGAAGGGAATTAGAGCGCACTGACCACCGTTATTGCGTAGGGAGTCAAAACAATGAGAAACTGAAATCATTTTTAATTTTAAATATTTAGATATTGAGCAGGTAAAGTACTCATCCACAGGCATTCACGGTTAAGCCAACCGCATTTTTTCCTTTGACAGGTATTGCTCATCTTTATCTACTATAACTATGCAAGATTATTATTATTTTGATAGGTTATTCCTGCTTGTGTGTCTTGGTGGCATTTTCTTGTTCAATTTCAGCTTGCAATTTAGCCAACTCTTCTGGAGTCATTTCTTCCAAACATTTTTGCAGTACTGCCTCTTCATAATCCTTTAACTGTTGATTATAAGTCATATCACTATTTGTGACCCGAAATAAATAGGTCATTAGCCAAACTACTAGACCACCGACCAAAACTGCTTGTGTCCAAATTCCAGCATTTATACTGTTTATTCCTACTACTTGTAAAACCAAGTAGAGAAGGCCAGCACCAACAAAAATACCTATACTTATTCCAATGGCATCAATTCGTCGCATTAAGTTTCAATCTGTCGTTTTCTAGGGCGAAAATTTAAAAATGGGGATAGAACTAACATACCAGGGAAGAAAAGAAACATCAAGAAGTACATGAAGACCCGTTCTATGGAACTAGCAACATACCAACGGGTATTAAGATAAGTATAAACTATAGCTGGCATTACTAGGAGATAGGCTCCGGCCAGAGCTGCATAAATGATCAGGGTGATCAGATTTGTATCTAGGTCTAAGTTCATAAGTATAAGATTATGAAATTACATAGTTAATTGTATTCTGTTTAATATATTACCTGAGTGACTATTTTTCTAGGCAACCTGTAGATTATTTCAATTGCTGTTCAAATATACTTGCCAAAACCTTTAAATTGTGATTAAATAAAAAAATAAGATTTTTTAGGCTTATATAATCCTATCCTCTTATTATGGAGGGGGTGTGGCGGAATGGTAGACGCTACGGACTTAAAATCCGTTGACCTTAACAGTCGTGTGGGTTCAAGTCCCATCACCCCCACTGCTAAAATCCTTTTGTAGTTTGGGTTTTATGGTTTGAACCATAACTTTTTCTTGAAAGACTAATTACTATTAAAGAGGAAAAAAGGCTATTTATGGCATTTTTGTGACAGTTTTTGTGACACGTTTAGTGAATCTTTCTAACATCACCAAACTGGACTCTCCTAACTTCTGGTTGTTCTCCTTTACGGACAGATTTCTCTACCCACAAACAATCTGACTCCACACTCTTGATATACCAACAAGTATTCTGGCTTACATCACCCATTGCCTTAAGGCTAATTGATTTCCCTATTTTCAATTCTCCCCCCAGACTAATTTCCCATAGCCAGAGCTTAATTTTTTGACTCTGACGGACTTCATCTGGAGCGGAGGAATTGGCCAACATTTGGTAAACCCTTCCCACATTTGGAGTGCCATATTCAGACCGAATTTCTGCCAGCTCCTCTCTGCTCTGGCAATTTTTCACTTTTTCAAATACTCCTAATTCTTCAGTAACAGAAGTTTCAGTAACCTCTAGAGTCTGCTGTACAGTTGGATTTGAAGTTGTGTTACTAGAATCCTCGGCTTCTTGAATTTTTACTTCAGAAGCCTTTTGTACAATTGGTTCTGGAGAATTGTTACTAAACTCCAATTCCTCAGTGACAGTTGCTGGCACAACTCTTTCTGGAAATGCCTCGAATTTAATCGTCTTTGAAGTGGTTACTGTCTGGCCATATCCCATTTCCTCTAATCTCCGAAAAAACTCGATCGCTTCCCCCCGGTTTTTACACTTCCGAGTTTTGTAAACCGCATCCCTAGGGGTAATAGCCTTACATTTCCTCAAGGCATATTGGTATAGCTGAAACATTTTACTTAGCCCAGAATCATCCATAATGGACAGCAGTGCCTTGACTTGGGAAATTTGGTATAAAGCTCGCTCTTTAGCGATTTGGACAAATTTTTTCTCAACGATTTCTGAAGGCGATTGTCCTTGGGACACTGACCAAAGGATGTGGTACAACATTGTCCACCGGAGAATCTTCCCTGGCATTTTCCCATACTGGTAAATCATTGCTGGCTTATCAGCTCTCTGCTTCTGGGATTCACAGTGATTATGGCAGGACTTGAATAGCTGGTAAGCATCTGGTGAAAGTCTAAAAGTCATTTCTGGTAATGAATCTATTGATTCATAAAGGTTGACTAAAAGAGGCGTTATATCGATCGCTACTTCGTTATCATCATCCCAGTAGTGAGAAGCGTTGGGAAGAGAAGCAATATTGTATCTAGCAAAAAGCCCTGTGGGATCTGAGCTAGAGATAATTTCAGACAAAACCTCTGGCTGAATCCCTCCCAGCAAACACTGATTTACTACACCACCAGGATAAATTTTGCCTCTACGGACTACGGTGTCCATCAGGCCATCGTAGGATTCCAAGAGTAACTGGGCTTCGCCACCCTTACCCCCTTTGTACTGACCTTGGGACCTTTGCTCTTTAGCTAGCTCGTCGAAGCATCTTAAAAGCTTGGGATTGTTCTGGGCTAACTCTCTCATTCCTTCGGGGGTATAGTCCCCGATGCAAAAAACTCTGAGTTTTGGCTCTTGGGGTCTACTGCCCCTGGTAGACCTGTCCTCCGCTTCCCAATCTGCTAAGTCTTTCTCATCTCACGGGGTGACAAGTAAGCTTAATGGTAGATACAGTAATCATTTTAGACAATAAGTTGAATAATAATTCAATTAAAAAAGAATGCGATTTTGAGCTTGGGAGGTAGCGATCGCCAATTTACTCTTATCCACCATCTGTGTTGAATAATTATTCAAGCTGTATGAGAATATAATATTATTAAAAAACTCACATAAATTAATTTATTGTTAATCAAAAATTACAGTCTAATTAACCACTTTATTCATCGCTTTGAGTCCCCTTTGATAATATAGTAACTTATGAGGATTAAGGCTCATTAAAATTTCTACTAATTCCCTCATGGAAATCATCATTTATTGCCCAATAAATCATAGATAATCCTACAAAAAAGCTACTGTGTCTTCTTTCTTTTCTACCTTTTTCATTAGTTCTTAATATATATTCTTGAACCCCTTTATTTTTTATTTTTTGTCCTTGAAATGAACTGATTGTGTATGAAATAGCTATTAATAAAATTAAATTATTCAACCTCGTTTCATTAGCCTTAGCTGATTCTAGATTGTAACCACCAGTTTTATAGTCTTTAAACATTGCTTCAATTCCCATTCTCTGACTATATATTTTTTGAATCTTTTCAGGAGATGATAAATTGGAGAGAATATACCATTTATCTAAAACAGATTTTTGACGATATTTCTGTTTTTGATACACGAGTAAATTAAAAGTATAAAATACCTATAAGCACTCAGTTCGGAAGTAGCTATTGTTTTAAGAACTCAATCTTGGCGTTTTGGAGAGAAGTTAGATGCTATGCAAAGCCGCTCCCAGAAGCGATTGATTTGATTAGTGCTGAGAGTCATTCCAAGTAATAGTAGGGGTTAATTTGTACAAAAAATGCTGTATATCCATCCGAGTTTTTTTTGCTATAATTTTGGTGTACAGCAGATTTTTCAATATGCCAGTTAATATTACTGCAACTCAAAATTTAAAATCAGGCAAAAACAAGCGATGGAATAATGTCCCCACAATAGCAATTCGAGTACCTGAAATATTCTCAGAGCAATTACTAGAAATTGCTAGAAAACTGGACAGTGGGGAAACAATAACGCCAACAGTAACTTTAGACTTAAACTTAGTATCTCTAGAAGAACTGCTAGAAGTAAAGAGATCCCTACAGGAAGTAATAAAGAAAAAGCAGCAAGAGTTAAGGGATGATTCCCTAGAAAAAGCTGTTGTGTTTCTCTCAAGTTGCTGCAATGGCGCTACATTAGAGGATGTTAAAGGCTTTAATAAGTTTGATACAGCTTTTGGCAAGTGGTTGCATGAAAGGATAGAACAGAATGAGGAACTTTCTCAGGAGGTTGCCCATTCTGCTTATCAAATGCTGCAAAAATATACTAATACTCAATTGACTCCTGGGGGGTACAGTTTGCCCAAGTGGAAAGCGATCGCTCACCAAGATCTCGACAAGGTTAACCCTAAGTGGGCAAGCAACCAGGAAGATGAGGTGGAAGTTCCAACCCACAGACTTATTCTAGAAGGAAGGGCGATTGCTTTATATTCTCCCTATGATCCCGATCTACTGAAATTGATAAAGGACAAAGAATATTTTGTCAACTTTCCAGAACCGTTCTATGTTGACAAAAAGTTTAAAAGTTGGAATTTTTTGCCGTCTGAAGCAGAAAGATTAGTTCAACGATGTCAGAATGCTTAGATTTGCCTACTAAAATGAGAATACTTAAGCCTGCTAGTCTGGAGGAGAAAGAGAGAAAAGCTTACAAAGCTGAGATTTCAGAGCTTGTTCAAAATTATCGCGATCGCGTAAAGTTAGGAGAAGTAGACCCGGATGCTCAGGCTCTCGTTACTCTCAATATTCTCAGAAAGGTAGGTAGTAAATATAAGGTTGGTTCTGCTGTACAGCAGGCTTCAGAAATTCTAGAGCAGGGAGAACAATATGAAAATTTATTTCCTAGTAGCAAAGAATCTCCTCAACCTTATGATGGCTTCATGTTGGACTGGGCGCAAACTATTAACAGATGGTACGGAACTGCAATGGCGAATGCAGCTTCTATAGGTGAAGGAATGCAGCGAGAGTTGGATTATTTGTACGATCGCTTTGGTGGTGATTACGAAGAAATTCCCGGAATATTGGAGGAGTTTAAGAAGGAGAGGATGCGACAGATGCGTAATATTCGGGAGGAGGCTAGAGATTATCGGCGGCGGATAGATAAGAGATTGGAAGTTAGTAGGCAGAATATCGATCGCCTCAAGGAAAAACTAAATGTCACGACTTTGTGGGATATACCGTTCAATGAATTACCAGGCAGCTATCAGCAGTTTTTCAGGCAAGCATTTGATGAACAGCCAGTTACGTTTATAGCTGATAATATTAACTGGGATGTAATGGGTCCGAATAATACTAACTACAGATTATTAACGAGGTATGATTGGGCAGCAGCATTTTGGCACGCTTCGCATCATGCAGGAGCAAGGGATGAAACTACAGCGGGGCTTGTATTTCTGCTATTTGCGGATGAGATAGCTACTTACACCAGGACTGGTAGAATGAACATTTTGACGGTTTATGGGGTACAGCATTCTAGGTTAGCTCCTTTAGCTTGGGGTGATTACGATGCAATTCCTGTGAAGGGGGCTAACAAAGTTCATGCTATTAAGGCAACAAAGGAAGGCAACCCTTATCAGTTGTATTATCCAAGCGAGAAGCTATACGAAAAGTTTCCAGAGGATCAACGACATTTATGCAACGTTGTGCAGATGTACACAGACGCTCAAGAGGCACCAGCAACAATTTTTATTAGGTCAAGTCCTGATAGAGACTGGACTATATTTGGTGATGTTGGTAGGGGTGAGGTTAATTTACCGGAAAAAGATGAACTTTGTCCAGCTAAGATTTATTCATGGAAAATTGAGTTTTTTAAGGATGAGCCAAAAAATAAATACAGAACCACTCAAGCTACTATTTTATGGTATTATATTCGTCCTGTAGATTGGCCTCTAGATAATTTTTAGGTATTATTATAGTGTTTATTTATAGCAGTTATTTAATCTATGAGGTATATCCCCCCCTGCCCCCCTTTGTAAGGGCAGGGCTGTTTCATTCTTGCTTAAGGCAGAGGGGGAGCAGGTAGGGACGTTGCATGCAACGTCCCTACGGGAGCAGGGGAGAATTTTTCGCGCCAAACCCATTGATTTTCCCCAAATTTATCAATTATTCTTAGGACTTACGCATTAACGCTATTGGTAGGGTGTGTTAGCGCTAGCGTAACACACCAAAGCACCATATATAGTGTCTTTGCGTAAGTCCTGATCCTTAAAGGTTAATTAACGAATTTTTGTTATTTGAGGGCATTGAAACAGATATTTAGACAGGGTTTAATGACACTTATCGGCTGAAAAATCGGCAAATTTTGGCTAATTTCTCTCAGGACTTACGCAACGGCACTAATTGTAGTGGCAATATCTTGAAAATGATAATTTTTTGCACCATATATAGCGGTCCTGCGTAAGTCCTGTTCTCTATTTTGTGATCCTCTCATCTCTCGTTCTCCTTAAATTGTTAACTCACGATACTTTGAAACGGCCCTGCTTTTCTAAGAGGGAGGATCTTCAAAGTCCTTCTTTCTAAGGGGGATTTAGGGGGATTGTAAATGTGCTTCATAACTGTGGGAATTGCTATATATACTAATACTAAATATGAACAATATATCGCCAATTATTAAAGTAAATTATGAACAAAAATTTTTGTGTTGGACAGCTAGTTGTAGATAAAAAAGACTGCCTACATGAGGTAGCATAAATCCTGTACAAAGATGGCAAACCAGTAGAAATTATTACTACATTTGGTGGTCGTTTTTCTGTCGATGAAATTGAAATAGTTGTTTAATTATGAGTAACTGGACTAATAATAATAGATTTCCTCTCAGCATATTCTTAAACCAAACTTTAGGGGGTGGAACTAATGATTTTTTCACCCTCAACCATAAGCATAGAATGTATATGAATAAGTACAAGCCTTATGGTGCTAAATTCTATAGAGAGTTTCTGAGAGAGGTGACAGAAAGGTTAAATTTTAGTCAATATACATCTATTATTTCTAGGCTTTCTTGTGAGTCTATTAGAAACTGTAATAGACATTTTAATTCTGCTCAATATCCTGATGTTGGGGCTAAGAAAAATTTGTTAGGAATGTGGAATGATGTAATTAAGAGAAACTGGAGGGATTATGCTAGTTTGAGACTAAGATTACCAGCAGTATCAGAGCGATTAGAGATAGATGCTGAAGCAACTTGGGATTTTCCAGAATGGATTCAAAAATTAATGAGTGGTATTCTCAGCACAATGACTCCTACTGCTACAGATATGGTAATTCCTCTATCAATGATATCTAGTTCAATAGTGATGAAGTTATTTGGTTTTCCTTATTCAGAAAGGGGGGTATTAGACGCTGCAATATATTTCCAAGAAAATCCATGGCTAGTTAACAAAATTAATGGGGATAATTTATCAGATTCCGATTATTTTCAATCAATATTAGTGCCAGAAGTTGAGGATAATTATGACGCTACTTTTTTGCCAGAAAAGTTATTGAGATAACTGCCTGATTTGACAGCAATTTTTGATACTAAACTCAGAATGAGTAGGGATGTAATATTTAATTATCCTATGCCAATACTAGAGGATATTAAGACAGGAATTACTTACAGATTAGATTTTCTGAGAGAAGTTTTAACAGAGGATGTACCAGGGGAGTTACCAACAGCAAAAGAATGGTTGAAGGAATTATTAAGAGGTAGTAATGAAGAGATAGAACAGGCGGCAAATAATTTGGAGACTGTGATAGACGACCCCAATATGACAATACCATTAAAGGTGGCTAATGCTGATATGATTATTGCTAATAATTTGGGAATTAACCAGGTTCTAAATTATTCAGCAGCACAGTTCGTTGGGACAAAGATAGCGCCGGAGATTCTCAAAGTGGCTATTCCGACTGCGGGAGGATTGACAACAGCAGGTAATACAGCGGCACCTGCTTTAATATGGAAGGCGGCAGCGTGGAATCCGATGATTATGGTGGGAGCGACTATTATGATTAGTTGTTTAATACCGGGTTTGGTATGGGGGGAGTCGCCTAGTAAGCAGAAGGAAAAGGAGAAGGAGCAGGGATTGATTTGTATAGCTTATGTCTATTGTCGGAATAATACTGATGTTGATGACACTTATAGCATTCATAAAGCAGTATTGGTTACTGATGAGAAGGAGTGGACTAAGGATATTCTCGCGATGCGGTGGGAGACTGATGGTATGTGGCCTGAAGAATTTGGGATTATATATAGTATGGAGAATGAACCTGTTTGGGGGTATGATTTTGTAGCTGATTCTATTATTGAGGCTGAGGATGAAATTAGAAGGATATATTTGCAGATGATGGCACAGAGGGAAGTTTATTATGTGCCTGATGCGCCATCTACGGCTAAGTATATGTGGTATGCAGAACCGAGTGATGAAAGTGGTAGGTATGAGTGATTGAAAATGCTTTCGCGATCAAACTGCTGATTATTTATTGCTTATTGTTAAGTCAATGTTCCACAAAAATAACAATCTATATTGGACTTGTGAGTGGTGCGGGCGATCATGTAGACCACCTGGTGTGTCTCAAAAAGATACAGAGCAATGGCTTAAGGATAATCATCCGGAGTGGTTGCCTCATCTTTTCAAAATTGTTGAGGATTACGAAAACTGCATCTGGCCAGGATTCTTAGTCTCGTCTGGGAGCTGTAAAGCGATCGCTTTACCTCAGGGTTTTACCCTAACTACGGCTCACTTAGACCATAATCCAGGGAATTGTGAAGCTGGCAATCTAAAGGCTCTTTGTTCTGTCTGTCATCTTAAACTAGACCGCGATGATTGGAATCGGACTCGAAAGGTTCGGAGAATGAAGTTGTGGGAACAATACGGGTGTAGGTTATCCTGCGCCTATTGTTGACCATAAAAAAAGACAACAACTGTTTCAGGACATACGCAAAGGTACTATATATAGAGTTTAAAAACTATAACGTTAGAGTTTTTAAGGCTATATGTATAGTCTCTGCGTAAGTCCTGTGTTTAAGTCTCTTTACCAGGAACAGAAAAATTAATGGCGCTAGTGGCTCGCCACAACAGTCGAACCCCACCTATTCCATCTGTGGAGCGGCCTAGGAAAATGAATCCCCGCACCGCTCCCATCTAGATAACTCCTCTGCTGTCAGTGCAGCACTCGCTACGGTGTATCGAACGCCACACTTACATGGTCTGGGTCGAGCCCACTCCCTAGAATCGAAGTCAGATTCCGAACTGTGATTTCGTAGTGAGCGCCAGCCTCCAGTTCCACCTCCAGGTGAACGATGAAGTTCGTCTTCTCATCTAACTCGGCACTCGTCACCGGTGCCTCAGGACTTAATAAGTAGTTGGACACATCCGTCGCCGTATCAGGGTCCAGAGCTAGACTGAACGTCAACATCACCTTGGTAGTCGAAGTTGCCTGCGCCTCATCAAGTCGGATGGTTGGCAAAGGCTCGCCCCCCGCACATTCGAGCAATCCTCCCCCGGCAACTGCCGTCTGGATATTCTCAAACCGACATTGCAGGGAAGGATCGTTGAGAGGGTCTTGAGGATTACCACCAGCATTCGTTGAATCCACGAGCTGGAAAACTGCCTCCCATTGATTCATTGCCGTTGTGGCGTAAGTCATAAACGGACTGCTAATCCAACAAAAACGCGAGATTACCCCAAAAGCATAGCTATCTGCTTGTCCCACTGCTGAGTAGCCCCATGTGTTCTTGGGTTCCCCTCCGTAAAAGCGAGCGATCCCATGAGCCATCGCCATGAACAGACCTTCGTAATTGAATCCCTGGAGTCGTGCCAGTCCGCCACTCATTTGAACGATCTTTTGTCCGTAAGCTTCAAAGGCATAGAGATTGGCCGTCACATCAAGTGGGTCATAGTAGAAAACAATATCTGGATAAAACCCAGCAAACTGAGCCTTGATTGAATTGAACAATTGCTGTGGAATCGGATTGGAAATCGG
>JAKQYF010000127.1 GCA_023356535.1 Trichodesmium sp. MAG_R03
GAAAAATATTTGTCAACAACTGAGTCTGTGGGAACTGAGCAAATTTCCAACAGTGCGGGTTTGCGACCCAGGAGCAGCTTGGTGGTTAAAAACTCATCATCCAAACATAGCACTACAGTTAATTGTAGAAACAGGAAACCACAACTTAGAAGCATTGCAGGGTTGGTGTGATATTTTTTCCGACTCTTTGGAACGTTTAATACTATCTATCGAGCTGCCAGAAAAAAAATTAATTGAATATTGTCAAAAACTCCCCGTTGGTTGTGAAATTCTGGGAGTCGGGCAAATTTTGTTATTTTATTCCCCACGTTCCCTACTCTCTCCACACTTGTTAGACCCAGACTCAGAAAAAAAACTTCCCCTGGAAACCACTGTGTCATCAGAGGATAGCAATAACCGACCTTTTTCCACCTTAGAAACAGCCCACGGCACATTTATGTTTTTGGATAAAGATCAATTTATTTTAGATAAACTTGAAGGTTTAGAGCAAAATGGTTTGCATACAGTTTGTTTAGACTTGCGACATTTGGGGCAAAATGGTGATGTAGCAGTAGATATTGACAAAATTTGTACTCATATTTTAACTGACCCCGTTTCTTTGCGGAAAAACTGGGGGAAACCAACCCAGTCAACTTTTTTTAAAGGCAACCGCACTACTTCTATGTTTCCCCGAATGAAGTCTAAGCACAAACTAGTTAAATATCGAAAAGATGTTGGTTTAGCCGAAGTTGTAGCAGGAGAAAGTGGAAATTATGTTGTGTTTCAAAGTTTGCGACCTTTTGCAGTAACTCAAATAGAGAAAATAATTATACCTACTGGGGAAGAAATTGAAATTCCAGCAGAAATAGTATTTCGGAACTTAAATGGTGAGATAGTTGAGTCTTGCGATCGCGAACAAATTTTCATTACAGACTGGATAAAAAAAGCGATGCCAGGCTCATTATTATTAGGTAAAAATCAAGTCTGAAATGTTATAATTAAAAGTAAAAATATTATGGGAGGCAAGATAGTTTATCAAGTAGAATCTGAAAAAAAAATCAACTATTATTTATCCAGAAATTGATGGTAAACTGATAGTAGATAATACTAAACAATTTCCTTGGATAACAATTATTCATAGTAATTTAAGCTGGTCTATTTACCGAGAAAGATGAACAATTACAAATTTTAGCTGCAAAGCTACGGAAAATGGGTATCGTTCCAGATGAATTAAGATAACAAACAGAGAGGAAATTAAATATCAAGCTATTATTTCCTCCTCCTAATTTTATGAATTTGCGATCGCCAACCCACAGAATTGCTATAATTAAAAGCAGAAATTATTATGGAAATAACAATGATTTCTCAACTAGAATCTAAAAAAAAATTAACTATTATTTATCCAGAAAAAGATGGTAAACATAAGACAGATAATACTAAACAATTTCGTTGGATAACAATTATTCATAGTAATTTAAGCTGGTTATTTGCCAATGATGAAATGGTGTTTGTGGCAGGAAATTTACTTTGGTATCCGGTAGAAGGTAGCCCACAAATTACCCAAGCTCCTGGGTGGCTTTTGGAGCACCAAAGCTGGTATCATCAATAGAGTTATTGATAACACAGAATCACGATCAACAAGCACAAAGTAATCCAATTATTGTACAAATTATTGTACAAAAAAAACAGTGGGACAGACTATCGCCTATCCCACTATTCCCCAATATTAGTAAATTAGTATCTTCTTTGACTAGGCTTGTGTACAATAAAGCTCAATACTTGACATTGCTTCACATTATCAAAACCCATCACACGAATAAAGCAATCAGAATTTTCACTGCGGCAAGCATCAATTTCTACTAAAACTTCATCAACTGTTTTGGCTTGGAACAGAGGTAACTTCCACAAAGTCCAGTAGTGCATTTCTGCAGCAGAAGACTCACTAAACTCTACACCAGCAATAAAACCTTGATCCAAAATGTATTGCAGTTGTTTACGAATTTGAAGATCACTCAGAGGAGGTAAATAGGAAAGGGTCTCGTAACGACGTTCTTTTGGTAATGTTCTCATGTTTTTTACTCTCTAAATAAATGTACAACTTTTCCAAAGCTTTTAGTAAAAGCACTTTGGATACCAACCCCCCAGATTTATCCTTAGGGAAAAATGTATTGGAAATCTTCGTAGCTAATCAGTTTGTTCCTCAGGATCTAGACTAGGGTCAGCAATTTCCAGTTGCGTTATCTTCTCGAGATACCCACGGCGATGTTCCATATTAGCTTTTTGAATGCTACTACGAACCATTTCCGGTAAATAATCAGCTACTTCCTCTGCCAAATGCTCTCGAACAGCCATCACTCTAAATGCTAATTCTTTATTTTCCTGAAGTAACTCTTGTAAGTAAGCTTCTCCATCTTGAATTTTGCCTGTTGAGGAAAAACTACTTAACCAAATCCCTAAGGGAGGGTTCGTCTCTCTTAACTGATTCGTGATAGTCCGCACAGCTTGATAGGTTAGGTAGCTCGTCAGTACCTTTGCAGTATCTTTAGCAACTTTTTTAATATCCATTTTTGACCCTAGCCTGAATCTATGGTTAGACTTTAGATTTTAGATTAAGGATTTATCAAATCCTTAGCAGTCAAGTTTGACATATCTATCTATCTCTTGCCATCTAAAATCTAAAATCTGCCATGTTCAGATAGATCAAAGGGTATCAATAGCCTCAAACTCGAACTTAATTTCTTTCCAAAGTTCGCAAGCAACGGCCAAGTCAGGAGACCACTTAGCAGCTTCACGAATAACATCGCCACCTTCACGGAACAAGTTGCGACCTTCGTTACGAGCTTGGATACAAGCTTCCAGAGCTACACGGTTAGCTGTTGCACCAGGAGCATTACCCCAAGGGTGGCCTAAAGTACCACCACCGAATTGTAAGCAGGAATCATCACCAAATATTTCTACTAGAGCCGGCATGTGCCAAACGTGAATACCACCAGAAGCCACTGGCATAACACCAGGCATAGAGGCCCAATCTTGAGTAAAGTAAATACCACGTTCCCGGTCTTGCTCAATGTGGTCTTCCCGCATTAAGTCCACAAAGCCCATTGTGATACCTTTTTCACCTTCGAGCTTACCAACTACAGTACCAGAGTGGAGGTGGTCACCACCAGACATTCTCAAACACTTAGCTAAAACGCGGAAGTGAATACCGTGGATTTTCTGACGGTCAATAACAGCATGCATTGCCCGGTGGATGTGCAACAGAAGACCATTACTACGACACCATCTGGCCAAAGTTGTGTTGGCAGTAAAGCCACCAGTTAAGTAGTCATGCATAATGATTGGAGTACCAATTTCCTTAGCAAACTCAGCACGCTCCATCATTTGTTCAACTGTGGGGGCCGTTACATTCAGGTAGTGGCCTTTAATTTCACCAGTTTCAGCTTGGGCCTTTTCAATAGCTTCTTGAACAAATAGGAAGCGATCGCGCCAACGCATAAAAGGCTGAGAGTTAATATTTTCGTCATCCTTAGTGAAGTCTAAACCTCCACGTAAGCATTCATAAACTGCTCTACCGTAGTTCTTAGCAGACAAACCCAACTTAGGCTTAATAGTACAACCTAACAAAGGACGACCATATTTGTTTAATTTATCACGCTCAACAGTAATACCGTGAGGAGGGCCTTGGAAAGTCTTCAGATAAGCAACTGGAATCCTTAAGTCTTCCAAACGTAGTGAGCGTAAAGCTTTGAAACCAAATACATTACCTACAATGGAGGTTAACATATTAGTTACAGAACCTTCCTCAAACAAATCTAGAGGATAAGCTACATAACAAATATATTGATTATCTTCACCAGGAACAGACTCAATATCATAACAACGACCTTTGTAGCGATCAAGGTCAGTCAGCAAATCAGTCCATACTGTTGTCCAAGTACCAGTAGAAGATTCAGCGGCTACTGCAGCACCAGCTTCTTCTGGAGGAACTCCTGGTTGAGGACTCATACGGAAGGCTGCTAAAAGATCTGTATCTTTTGGTATATAATCAGGGGTGTAGTAAGTCAGTTTATAGTCTTTGACTCCAGCCTGATACCCAGACTTAGACTGAGTTTGTGTTTGGGCGTAACTCATATCTTAATTTTCCTAAGAATCTCTTTACTGCTTTATTAAAGCTAATACAATAAGTCACAAAAAGTGACAAATTAATATTTTATTCCTGTTTCTATTTGAGGCCCTCAAAGGTTACTCATCTACAGGGGTTAACGGTCAAGCAGACCGCATTAATTGAGTGCGTTTTTCATTCTATCTTAGATAGTGTCAATAATTATAACTTTTATACTTAAAATATTTTTTTTTTATTCATAACTTTTTTTAATCTTTTTGTTACATTTGTTGATTTTATCGTAGTAATAGTTAAAAATAAATCAAGTGCATAATTACTCATTGACAAAAAAACATAAACATGCAAAACAACTCACTTCTGACAAGAAGATTCAATATTCAGTGAGCTATATGGGGATCATTAAAAAATCACAAACTTTGGATAAAGTCAAGGGTCTGATGATTAACTAAGCTAAGTAATTGTACTCTGATATTCTGTAGGGAGCATAACTAACGATTAGAGGAAATAGTCATTTTTTTCTATGCAACATCACTACCTAAAATATAGCAAAAAATCCCTACATTAATTTTCATAGGGGGCTAATTATTTAGCATCTATCTATATAATAAGTGTCCTTTTAAACAAATTAGATACACAGTAGTGGAGCGACATATCTAAAGATTATCTATATATATAGTCCTTTTCAATTAAACAAACACTATATGTGGATATATGTGGAAAGTTTATTGTCAACAAGTGCAATAAAACCTGGTTTAATTTTAAGGGGGAGATGGTGAGAGAAAATTTCACTGAGTACCTTTTAATAACCAGATTTTGGTATTACGAAAAGCAGTCCCAAACGCTTTTAGCAATGGGGTAGAGGGTGTTGTAGCTCACCCCGTAATGGTTACCCTTAATTAAAACTAGGTCAAGAAATCTTTTTCTATAGATTTAGTAACTATGAAATACTCCTTGTATTCTCTAATGAAACGCTATATTAGTTTTGTGTAGGTAAATTCGATCAAAAAAAAAATTGGGCATAACACTCTGCCTTTTAAGGGGAAATGTTTTTGGAGGGCTGCTCAAAATTCCCGTTACAAAAACAACTTCTAAATTCTAACTTGTGACAATGACTGTACATCAGTCCCTATTATCAAAAATCCACTGTATAAACCCCCATTGTCCAAATCCAATACAGGCATGGGGCAATAAGTTTTGCCAAAATTGTGGCACTCCAGTCCTACTCAACCATCGCTACATTCCCCTTCAAAAAATAAGTACAGGGGGATTTTCCAAAATCTATATTGTTTGGGACCAAAAAACTCAAACCAAACGTATTTTAAAAGTATTACTCGAAACTTCCCCTAAAGCCCTGGAACTATTTGACCAGGAAGCTTCGGTACTAGAAAGTGTACGTCATTCTGGCATTCCCAAAGTCGAACTAGAAGACTATTTTCACCTCCGCAGGGGAAATAGTCAGTCAGAAGTTGGCCATTCTAGCCAATGGTTTTTGCCATGTTTGGTGATGGAAAAAATTGATGGTTGTACCTTAGAGGAAGTTATCGAACAATATCCTCAAGGATGTCCTGATGATTATGTAATTGACTGGCTTTCTCAAGCAATAGAAATTTTATGGGAACTCCACCGCCGAAAAATTATTCACAGGGATATAAAACCATCTAATTTAATGTTGCGAGGAGTGGAAATTTCTTCCCTGGGAAATCTCTTTAAAACTTTTTCTCATCATCCAAGAAAAAACAAGGGTGAATTGGTCATTATAGACTTTGGGGGAGTGAAACAATTGAATGATTATAGAATCAAACCTAGAGAAACTGTTGCAAAATGCAGTACAACTCGGTTAGTTTCCCCTGGATATAGTCCCCCAGAACAAATTGTCGGAGGTGAAATAGGTCCTTTTGCAGATTTTTATGCTTTGGGTCGCACTTGCATTCATTTATTAACTGGTCAATATCCGGCAGACCTGGAAGACTTCTCAAGTGGTAAACTGAAGTGGCGACATTTAAAACCTGTGAATTCGACTTTGGCTAACTTACTTGATGATATGGTTAGTTTAGATGTATCTCAACGACCAGCTACGGCAGCAGAAGTTCAAGTCCGTTTAGCTAAAATTTATCGACAACAAAAGAGGTCTCTGGGGAGATCTGCTTTTGGCACAAGGGTTAAAAATTTATTGAAACTTCAGTTGATCAACATAGGTAACAATATTAGTAGACTTTTTCGTGCTATATACCAAATAGTTCATCAAGTAGTTGCAAGTTGTTTAGATACAATTTGGGAAATGATACTAGGAGGAGTCGGCGGAAGTATTGGGGCAATATTCGGATTAATTTTTGCTTATTGGTCAGGAGTGGGCGATCGCTTTGCTAGCTTATTTACTAATTTTTGGTTTCTGGTGTCAGATCTTCCCTTGACTATCGGTCCGGAAATAGTTGTCTTGGGTTTGGCAGGTTTCGGAACGGGAGTCGGTTTAACTGATGTGGGAGGTTTTGGTCAGCGTCGTCGTTATTGGTGCGCTGCATTTATGGGAATGGTTGGTTATATTTTAGGTGGGTTATGTTGGCAATTTTTCCAAGTTGCTAGCAGCATCTACACGACAACAGAAGATTTAATTATTCTAGAAATTATGGGTAAGTTGTCTGTGGGGGTAGGGACTGGTTTTATGACTCTGGGTCTAGGTTTAAGGAAGCATCGTTTAATTTATGCTTTCCTCGTTGCTGGTTTGACTCCTATAGTTTTTGTTAGTTTGGAGCAATTAAATATATTTCCCAAGCTATTTTTAGAGTTTATTGTTGTGAGTCAAAGTCAACCTAATTTATTAGAGTTTTTGGCGAGTATAACTTTTTTTTGTTTGTTAGGTTGTATTGGTGGTTTTTGTCTGGGTGTGAGTCATTATATTATTATTCCTATTTTGCGCAGATTAGGTTTACATTAGAAATATTACAAAAGATAAAAAATACAGCGTTTTTCAGGTGGTGGAATCTTTTTAGAAAAATTCCTCTATATTAATATTATTATCGGAGTCCCGATTTTTATCCTCTTTGATTTCTGCCTTATCTTTCAAATCATTAACATCATTTTGTTTGTCATTATCCCATTTTTTTCCTGGTTCTGCTGCAGGTTTAGTAGCAGAATTATTAACTTCAAAAATCGGTTCTGGCTGAACATTTTATAATTGCTGAACTTATAATTTTTCCTGTTCTTGCTCTTGATCTTTAACAGATTCTTTAGCATCATTTTGTTTATCACTATTCCATTTTTTCCCGGTTTCAGCTGCGCGTTTAGCAGCCGGATTATTAATTCCATAATTAGGCTCTGGTTTGATAATTTCTAAATGCTGAACTTCTGATTTTTCCTGTTTTTTATCTTGTAATTGAGGAGATTTTTGTCGCCTAATTCCACCTCTACGTCTCCGAGAAGTCTGCTCTTCAGTAGTATTTTCCGCAACAACTTCATACAAAATTGCTAACTTATTTTTATCGCTACCTCGACGCAAAACTCGACCTAATCTTTGAATATATTCTCTTTCGCTACCTGTACCAGACAAAATAATTGCTACCCTCGCATCTGGCACATCAACACCTTCATTTAAAACATGAGAAGCTACAATAGTTTTATATTCCCCAGTCCGAAATTTACTTAAAACTTCATGGCGTTCTTTGATAGGAGTTTGATGAGTAATTGCCGGAATTAAAAAGTCATAGGAAATTCGATAAACTGTAGCATTATCAGCAGTAAAAATCAAAGTACGTTCAGGGAAATGTTGAGCCAGTAAATTAGCAAGAGTTCGCAATTTTGCATCAGTGCCGAGGGCAATTTCTTTAGCTTTACGGTGAGCTAACATTGCTCGACGACCAGCAGTAGAACGAGCACTCGCGATCACAAAATTTTTCCAACCATTTACCCCACCTAATTTAATATTTGACTGTTTTAAAAAGTCATTTCTAATTGTCATTAACTTGTTATATTCTTCCCGTTCCTGTTGGGAAAGTTTGACCATTATTTGCACTATTTTGTGGTCAGCTAAAGCGGCACCTGCTAACTCCTCAGGAGTTTTGCTAAAAACAGTAGGTCCAATCAAATAATTTAGGTCAGAATGACGACCATCGGAACGGTCAGGGGTAGCAGTTAGACCGAGGCGATAAGGAGCGATCGCGTATTCAGCTATTACCCGATAAAAATCAGTGGGTAAATGGTGACATTCATCAAAAACCAATAAACCATATTTATTTCCTATTGCCTCCGCATGAATAGTCGCACTATCGTAAGTGGCGACTAAAATTGGCGTTTTATCTCTAGAACCACCTCCGAGCAACCCAACCTCCACATCAGGAAAAGCTCCGCTTAAATGTGCATACCATTGGTGCATTAAATCTAGGGTAGGCACTACTACGAGGGTACTACGGGGAGTTGCCTGCATTGCCAGTTGCGCCAAATATGTTTTACCCGAAGCAGTGGGAAGAATGACAACTCCATTTCTACCACTTTGTTTCCAAGCTTTCAATGCAGCTTCCTGATGGGGATAGGGTAGCATCTCAAAACTAGGAATGAGTTCGATAGGTGCAAATTCTTTCGCTTTGTCAATAAAGTCGATTTTTTCTGTTTTGAAAAATTCCACTAAAGGGCGATAGTCTATTGCCCTAACCCGAAATTTTTCCACCCGGTCATCCCAGGTGGCGTAGTCTATCCAAGCTTTTCCCTGGGGTGGGGGATGGAGGATAAGAGTGCCGCGATCGAATGAGATAGTTGGTTGACGATGCATTATACTGTTCCACAGAAGTTAAAACTCAAAAGTCAAAAGTAAGATTTTATAGGCCCAAAACTTTGACGCTACAGTAATTTTAGGAAATTATTTGACATCTAAAATTTGAAACTATTTGTAATATTCTTTTTTCAAATTAATATTGTACCATTTTAATATGGTTTGATATTTTTAAATATTTGCAGATAAATTTAATTTTGGTGTTCCCTTTTAAAGTGTCTGCTATATCTAGACAATACTGAACTACAGTATAAAAACGATTTCTTCTATTTACCTCTCAAGTCCCCCAAATATTTTCCCACAATTTCGAATATTCTCTCTGCTGCATGACCATCCCCAAAAGGATTAATAGCATTAGCCATTTGCTCATACTTTCCCACATCACTCAGCAAATCAGTCGCCGCCCCCACTACTAGCTCCTGATTAATTCCTACTAATTTAGCCGTACCAAACTCAACTGCTTCTGGTCTCTCAGTAGTCTCCCGCAACACCAATACTGGTTTACCCAAACTCGGAGCTTCTTCTTGTAAACCCCCTGAGTCTGTCATTACCAAATAGCAGTTTTGCATCGCCCCGACCAGTTGACCATAATCTAAGGGTTCTATTAAAAACGCCCGTTGATGATGACCCAGTATTGCTCGTAGTGGTTCCCTAACTGTAGGATTACGATGTAAGGGCAAAAGCAAGGCCACATCTGGGAACTTGTCTAAGATAGTTAGGAAGCTCTGGCCAATCTCTGACAACTGATCCCAATTTTCTCGTCTATGAATTGTTGCTAATATTACTCTAAATTTCTGCCACTGCAAACCAGGAATTTGACATTCTGGATTTTGCTTGGCCACATTGAGCAAGGCATCTATGACAGTATTTCCTGTTTTGTGAATTTCACCCACTACCCCAGAAGCAGATAAATTTTCTACTGCTTTATATGTGGGGGCAAAGTGGAGTTGTCCTATTTGGGAAATTAAACGGCGGTTTGCTTCTTCTGGGTAGGGGTTGAATAGGTCGTTAGTTCGTAACCCTGCCTCGACGTGGCCTACAGGAATTTTTTGATAGAAAGCTGCTAAAGCTGCGGCAAAAGCTGTGCTAGTATCTCCTTGAACTAATACCATCTGAGGTTGCAGTTGTTGAAATAATTCGTCTAGTCCTTGCAAACTACGACAGGTGATATCTGTGAGGGTTTGCTTTGGCTGCATAATTTCTAAGTCTAGGTCAGCCTTGAGATGAAAAAGTTCCATGACTTGGGCTACCATTTCCTTATGTTGTCCTGTGAGGACTACTTTAGTGTGGAATTGGGGAGATTTTTGGAATTGTTGAATCACTGGGGCGAGTTTTATAGCTTCTGGGCGAGTGCCTAGGGTGATACAGATGGGGATAGAAGAGTTTGGCATGGCTGCTAAGGAAATTGTTTGAATAGAATACAGCTTGATCTGGATAAATTAGCTCTAAGACTGTAGGTTAGGTTTTCAGCCGTTGCCAACATGCAACCTCTGACAACATAAAAAAATACAACCCAACCCAGTCTATTAACACTTAACTCAACTGCGCCTCCGTTACCCAGGCAGCATGAAAACCATAAGGCACTCGCTGGGGAATAATCACTCGCGCTACAGTTTCCCCACTCATATCCTGAGCATTCACCACTACCAACTCAGAAGTCTGAGTATTTTCATCATAAACATAAGTCAACAACCAACCATCATCTTCCCTACTAGCATTGAGTCGAGGAGCAAACACTGACTCTCCGCCATAACGCCCTTTACCAAACTCATGGGTTTCCGACTTCCCTGTATCCAAGTCATATTTAATCAAAGCATCAAATGCTAGAGGAATTTTTGCTGCTTCCATCCTTGCCGAATAACCATACCGCGTCTTTCGCCCTAATAATTTTTCATTGACACGGGGAAACTCAGAAGCTACATCATCTAGCTTTTCCTCTTTTACCCCTCCAGTTTTTAAGTTAAACCGCCAACAATGCAAAGAAGGAATATCTGCATCAGGGAGGCGATCGCTCTCATTAGTCACAAATATATTAGTTGAATTCACCCGACAAGCAAGCAATACAACCTCATCCCCTTCCTCATAAGCATTGAGAGTATGCCAAATAAAACAAGCTGGAGTTTCAAACCAACGCACCTCTTCGCTATTGCCATACCTTGGAATAATACCGAAGCGACTCGGTGTTTCTAATTCAAACATTAGCGGAAACTGATTTTTGTTGATTCTTTCTGGGCGGAAAGTCATCGGTAAATCGAAAAATATACTATAGTTTTCTGTAATAGCAAAGTCATGCATCATCACTCCCACAGGTAATTTAATAGGTATTGTCCGTAGCAATTCACCAGTTGCTGAAACAATGCCATATTCTAAAAATGGAGGTTGAGCTACTGAGTAACCGAAAAAGATCATTTCTCCTGTGACAGCATCAACTTTAGGGTGAGCAGTAAAAGGAGATTTAAGCTTATTGTTAAAAGTCTGTTCCCTAATAGTATCCAACTCAGGCAGTTTAATGTGGTAAGGCGCACCCCCACTACCTTCCCAGAGAGCATAAAAATGATTGGCATGATAAACTAAAGCGGTGTTAGCTGTATTTGTATTTGTTCTTTGGACATTCTCGGGTGGGGATGGCTCTAAGAATCCTGGCCATAATGCTTTACCTTCCTGTTTTTCTAACTGGAATTTGTTGGTGCGTACATAGCGGTTCCGATAAGATGCTTTTCCGTTCGCTATTCTGACTCCATGAAGCATGCCGTCCCCATCAAACCAATGATATTCTCCAATTGGGTTAAATTGTGGGTTGGGGCCATTACGTACAAACATTCCGGAGAGATCAGGAGGTAGTTCCCCGATGACTTTAAGGTTGTCGGCAGTTATTTCGTCTTTAATGGGTGCAAAATTATTGGTTAAAAAAGGATTAAGAGTAGGAATTGTTACAGCCATAAATTTTTGATAATATTCTACTTAGTTTAACTTAATTTTATAACAAAATAGAAGAAAAACTAGGATTGTCTGAATCTCCTTTTTTGATAAATTTTACTCATCTAATTTTTCTGCCATGATCAGCCCAAAATACTAACATGGGTGAACTTGAGGGACCGAAAACCACGCATTTTTAAAAAGCCCCAAAAAGGCTAAAGCTTTTATGTGTCAATGCTTTAATCTTTAATCAGCAAGCCCTACTTATACTGTTTCTCTTTAACTAGGGATATTCCATAGAATGTCCCTATAAGGTTTTGGTTGTGACGATGTGTTTTATACATCTCAAAAGCGCTCTGAGTTTTGGCCTTTTCTCTGCTATAGATATCAGGTATTTCATCTTAACTAGTTAGACTACTAGCGAGCAAGATGCCCCACTACAAATTCACAGGCGGCAATAATTCTGAGGAGAAACTTTGTCGAGCTTGAATATTAAGATACCGTCTTTGTAACTGATTCAGGACTTACGCAGAAACACCATATATGGTAGGGGCGATTCGCGAATCGCACTTACAGATAGGGCATTATCTAGGAGTTTGCGTAAGTCCTGGGATTAATATGTTCAGTTTTGTTTTTCAAGCCTCTACCATTAGTAGCTACTTTGGTCAGTACCAACTTCTTTAATATCTAGGACTTACTTATGAATGCTATTGGTAGGGTATGTTTAGCTTCGCGACATGAAAATCTCACTTCCTAAGGGACCAAGGCTCTATATATAGTACCTGGGCGTAAGTCTTGATCAATAGTTGCAAAGGCAATTCCTGATTTTAACTCAATGAGGTATAGTATCAAAAGTTAGTATAGCTTGCTGAATAAGTCTTATAAGTGAGGGTTGGGAATGGGCAATAGGCAATAGTTCAGGCAATTTTTCAAAGCCCCAAAAAGGCTTGAGCCAATATCAGCCAATACTTTGAGATTTAATCAGCAAGCCCTAAGTAATTTTTGGAAAAACAAAATGAAAATTGTAATTATTGGTTGTGGTTATGTAGGCACTGCAGTTGCCAAACTCTGGAGTCAGAAAGGTCATCAATTAACTGTAACTACTACTACTCCTGAAAAAGTTTCAGAATTGCAAAAGATAACACCCCAAGTAATAGTAATGAAAGGTAATGACTCTAGTACCATGCAGGATATATTGCAAAATCAAGAGGTAGTATTGTTGAGTGTAGGCGATCGCTATGGTATTGAATACAAACAAACTTATCTAGAAACTGCACAAACTTTAGTGACTATTTTGAAAAAACTCAAACTATACAGCAAATAATTTATACAGGCAGTTACTCAGTGTATGGTGACAAAAATGGTGAGTGGGTAGATGAAAATTCCTCCATTACTCCCAATAATGAAAATGGCAATATTCTCTATGAAACTGAGCAGGTGTTATTATCCGCATCCACTCCCCAACGACGAGTGTGTATCCTGCGTTTAGGAGGAATTTACGGTCCAGGTCGAGAATTAGTGAAAATTTTTAGTAGGTGGGAAGGCCAAACTCGCCCCGGTAGTGGGGATCATGTCACTAACTGGATACATTTAGATGATATTGTAGGAGCGTTGGAATTTGCTAAGAAGAAACATTTGCAAGGTATTTACAATTTGGTGAGTAATGTAGCGATAATTAGTCGAGAATTACTTGATGGTTTACACAAATATCATGGTTTAGGAAAGATTTATTGGGATGGCTCGACTACTTCAAGATCCCCTTTTAATGCTAGGGTATCAAATCAAAAATTGAGAAATGAAGGTTTTGAGTTAGTTCATCCAGAAATTGTGTTTTGAGGTTAGAAGAAAGAAAAAATAAATTTTGAACAAAAAAGGTAAATACTACTAGAAATAAGTAGCTTAAGCTAATGCTCATATAAAATGGGCATTAGTAATGCTATAAATTATAATTTATAATTTATAATTTAAAAGAGTTTTTTCTCTAAACAAGGTATACAATAATAAGTCGTTTAAATAAACAAAAGCTTATCCAATTCTCTAAGCAACTTCTAGAGAGAAATTGATAGCTTTCCTTTTTTGACATCCTCCCCGGCCTAAAGACACTGGGTAACAACCAAGCTGTAGCTCCGAAGCGGGTAGAAGTTTCACAGGCTGCCGCTACTTTGGCAGTAGTCTTATACTTGCCGACCCGTCCGTTTTTTGTCTCGGTATGCCCACCTGCGACTAATATATTTCCTGTGAACTAAAAACCATCATAACATGACCTGTGAAAAAAATCAACTAAAAAGTCCCCCGCTTATGGGGGAGGCTTTAAACCCAATTTTTCGGTAAAATTGTTTGATTAAACTGCTATGAGTTACCAATGTCATATAATCAGGACTTACGCAAAGGTACTATATATAGAGTCTTGGTGCGTTACGAAGTTCGCTTTTGATGTCGCGAAGCGAAACATAGCCTATCAATGCTGTTCATGGGTAAGTCCTAATAATATAAAAACTCCTCCCTACAAATTTACTTTTGTATTTTAATTTTTAATCTTTAATTAATTAAGATGGACTTATTACGATCGCTACCTTTAGGATTATATCTAGAAAAACCTATAACATGGCTACATAAAATTGACCCTAGAGTTAAATTAATCTGGTTAATTAGCTTTCTTCTCAGTCCTGTTTTGGGTAGTTCCATCTGGCGTTTAATATTAGTTGCAATATTAATTATTTTAACATTTACCACCTCAATTCCTTTACGAGTTTGGCAAAAACAAATGGGTTGGTTATTAATGTTTTGTTCTTTAATATTTATGATGAGTGCTGTGATCGCCCCTGATGGACTTTCAATAAACTATCAACCTCGCCTACCAAAAGATGAACTAACTTTTGCTCAACAAAGCCCTGACTTATCACTAGCACCAGAACCAAAAACTTGGAAAAACATTTTGGGTTTATTAGGAGGTTTATTAGAAAAAGAAACTTCTCAACAAACTACTTCAGAAAAACCAAAACCAACCAAACTGCCTCAACCGACCTCTTATAGCTACATTATTTTTCAACAAAAACCAATTACCATAAGCCGTCGTTCAGTAGATTTAGGCATTCGTATTGCTGCCCTATTATTTACAGTTATTTATAGCACTAACCTATATCTTTTAACTACAGCTTCAGAAGAAATTACAGCAGGTATAGAAGACTTAATGGGAATTCTCAAGAAATTCAACTTACCTGTAACTGAAATAAGTTTAACTTTAACTCTATCTTTAAGATTTATACCTTTAGTTTTAGAGGAAATACAAAATTTAGTTCGTTCCCTTCAAACTAGAGCAATTAATTGGAAAAAACTAGGACTTCGACAAGCTTCTCAAGTGTGGTTAATACTAGTAGAAAGACTATTAGAAAATTTGCTATTACGAGCAGATCAAATTGCTAGTGCAATGAAAGTACGAGGTTTTACAACTCCTGACCAATATAAAGTAGAATGGCACGATCTAAAGTTAAAGCCATTAGACTGGTTAGTATTGGTTAGTGTAGTATTATTCTGGTGGATTAGGTTGGCTTGGGGTGGACAAGGTTAAAACAAAATAATATATTCAGAACTTACGCACCCAGATCAAATGATACAATATCTTTAGGGATTAAGGGCCCTTTACCCCTGCTAGATATATTG
>JAKQYF010000128.1 GCA_023356535.1 Trichodesmium sp. MAG_R03
AGTTATTTGACTTGAAAAACTAAAGGTTTTTGAATAAAAATAGTTAGGCGATCGCACATGACTATAGTGAAGTTCGTCGAAATTGTCATGTGCTATATATAGTGTCTTTGCGTAAGTCCTGATGGTAATTTAAAACCACCAGATGAGTCAAAAGCTACTCCTAATTTAGTTTGTCTATTCCAGTTTCCCAAATCAAGATAAATTTCAAAGTTACTCCTGCTAGTTTCTCCTCCAGTCGGCGACACAATAATTAAATCTCCCTTAGCATTTCGTTCAAATCTTAAATCCTGATTTTTTTGACATAGCTGAAAGAATTGTTCGTCACTCAAGTCAATTACAGAACTAAAATCAATAGTAAAATTTGTCATTTTTATTCTTTATTCCTCAGAGTTAACTACCAAATATCAATAATGTTAACTAGCAAATACCAATAATGTCATTGCCAGGGGGGACGGAAGTCAAAAGTCAAAAGTAAGATTTTATAGGCTCAAAACTTTGCTGTTGGAAGGTAACATTTTTTCCATGGGTATTCAGGAAACACTGGGAGAACAGTTAGCACCTCATATCAAAAAAAACTGCGTTGCTGAATCAAGGTATGAAAATAAAAATTGAACAATCTGAAATATTTGTTATTCAATAGTTTAACAATTACCAAAATATAGACATCATACCCACGTATCAGCAACACCTAAAAAACTAACTCAACCCTACCAACTTAGAACTTAGTTCCCAAAGTTTAATTGCCTTATCATTATCATTTGCTTCATCAGAAACCTCTTGCACAAAAGACTTGCGATCTTTCTTTTGACGATTTCCCCAACTCCAATACATTCCCGACTCCTTATACTCAGGGTCTTTAACCAAAGCAGCAACTCTTTCCCCTGCCAAATCTTGAGAAACATATCCCCCAGTAATATTTTTTTGAAATAGTGGGAACAGTTTCTGGAATAAAGGATAATGATTTCGGAATAAAGGCGTATCTGCCACACAGCCAGGGTACAGAGAACTAAAAATAATTCCTGTTGATTCGTGATAACGCCGATGCAACTCCCGCATTGTCAAAACATTACAAAGTTTGCTATCTTTATAGGCTTTACCAGACTTAAATTTCTTGCCATTAATCATAGAAATAGGAGCTTGGAAACCTTGTTCAAAACCTTGTAAATTTCCTAAATCTGGAGGTGCTGGAATAGGAATTTTTCCTCCCAACTCTTTCGGATTAGCGGTTACAGTTCCTAGAATTACCAATCTTTTATCCCGAGCGGGAGACTTTTTCAAATCATCTAACATGAGGTTACAGAGGAGAAAATGTCCCAGATGATTTGTAGCAACACTCAATTCATAACCATCTACACTCCACATCGGTTCTTTTAACAATGGCAAATATACTGCAGCATTACAGACTAAAGCATCCAAAGACCGACGACTTTCTCTGAAAGTATTGACAAACCTTTTAACTTTCTCTAAACTGGCCAAGTCTACCTCCATAACAGTGTAACTATCTTGTGCCATTCCCACTTCTTGGGCAGCTCTTTCTGCTTTTGAGAGGTCTCGACAGGCCATCACAACATACCATTTACCTGTTTTAGCTAGAGCTTTCGCAGCATATAAACCTACCCCTGACGATGCTCCCGTAATTACTACTGTTGATTGATGATTTTGTTCCATTCTCAATGAGATTTTGTAAAATTCAATTGACTAATTCCATAATTTTACAATAGATGTGGCCAATTAATATTATATCTGGATTAGATATAGAACTCTGTTACGCTTACGCAAACAAATCAAATTTATTCCTCCTTCTTCCTTCTCTCTTTCCTCTTCCTTAACTTCTAGCAACAGAGTCTAATTTTATCATTATTAAAACTTCACATTTGGATTCAACCCTATTGAGATAAAATGTCCTTGAAAACACAGAAAAGTTTTCATTAGATATCTCCAAAAATGCTGATTTTGAACGGCGAGGCAAAGGAAGGGTTTGAGAACTTTTTCTAGAGATATATATTCTTCACTTATCAATGACAACCCCAGGACTTATGCAACAACACTAATTGTAGTGGCTATATCTTGAAAATGACAATTTTTTTGCACCATATATAGCGGTTTGAGGTAAGTCCTGAACACTAAATAATATAATTATACAAAATAATGAAACGAAGAAAACTCATCAACCATGTTGCAACTGCTACGGGTGTCGCAACTTTAGCTGCTTGTAGTCAAACTAATACTCAAACTACCTCTACTTATACTGATAGCTTGCCCTCTGTAAAATGGAGAATGACCACAAGTTGGCCTCGCTCCCTAGATACTATTTTTGGTGGAGCCCAAACAGTGTGCGATCAAGTCGCAGCTATGACCAACAATAGATTTACAATTACTCCCTATTCTGCAGGAGAAATAGTCGGAGGTTTAGAAGTTTTGGATGCTGTCCAGCAAGGCACTGTAGAATGTGGCCATACTGCTAGTTACTATTACGTTGGCAAAAATTCAGCTCTTGCCTTTGGCACCTCTGTCCCCTTTGGCCTCACTGCCCAACAACAAAATGCTTGGTATTATCATGGTGAGGGACTAAAAACAATGCACGAGCTTTACTCAGACTTTAATATTATTAGTTTTCCTGCTGGTAATAGTGGGGTTCAGATGGGGGGTTGGTTTAGACGAGAGATTAATACAGTTAGGGATCTCAATGGTTTAACCATGCGCATCCCTGGTTTTGGTGGAGAAGTAATGAAAAAATTAGGTGTAAATGCTCAAGTATTGCCTGGTGGTGAAATCTATCTAGCTTTAGAACGAGGTGCTCTTGATGCTGCGGAGTGGGTAGGTCCTTATGATGACCAAAAATTAGGCTTACATAAAGCTGCAAAGTATTATTATTATCCTGGTTGGTGGGAACCTGGTCCTACTTTTGAAATACAAATTAATCTAGATGAATGGAATAAGTTGCCAAAAGAATATCAGGAAATTTTGAAAAGTGCTGCATATCAAGCCAATATAAATATGTTAGCCCGATATGATGCTTTAAATGGAAAAGCATTGGCAGAATTGATAGCAGATGGTATAGAATTACGGTCTTACAGTGAAGACATTTTACAAGCAGCACAAGAAGCAGCTTTTGCATTTTATGAAGAGAAAGCTAGTCAGGATGCAACTTTTAAAAAAGTCTACGAACAGTGGAAAAAATTCCGAGAACAGATTTATAAATGGAATACTATTAATGAATTGAGTTTTGCTGAGTTTACGTTCAATAACCCCCTCAAGTAAAGTCATAACTCATTTCAGTTATTAGTTATCAGTAGCAAATGCTGAAGTCAGAAGGCTAATATACTGAATCGAATATTTTTTTGACTTTTCAAAGGAAGGTTATTGATCTTATTTTTTGCTCAGAAGTAAAATTTGCTGCACAGACTAAATTTGATAGTTGCTAGAATGTCCTAACCGTTCTGGTGGTTGCTATAACAGGACTTACCGAAAAATTGGGTTTAAAGCCTCGCCTATAAACGGGCGACTTTTTAGTTTATTTTTTTCCACAGGTTATGTTATCATGCTTTTTAGTTCACAAGAAATATATTAGTCGCGGGTAGGCTTACCCAGACAAAAAACGGACAGGGAGGCCAGCATAAGATTACTGCCAAAGTAGCAGCAGCCTGTGAGATGTCAACCCACCGAGAGGCTAAGGCTCGGTTGTTACCCAGTGCCTTTAGGCCGGGGAGGATGTCAATCATATATATCGAATCATACACTATCTGTAGGGGTGAACGGCTGTTTATCCCTGCTAGATATAGTGGTTTTGCATAAGTTCTGTATATGTATAAATCATTACTTACGCAGTGCCGCTAGATATGGTGCATAAATTCATCTTTTTCAAGATATTGCCACTACAATTAGTGCTGTTGTGTAAGTCCTGTAAATAATACAATACATCAATGAATAATGAAACGTCGAAATCTAATTAGCTATGCTACTGTTGCTGCTACAAGTGCAGTTGCTTTACCTGTATTGAGTCAAACTGAACCCCAGCAGATAAAATGGAAAATGACGACTAGTTGGCCAAAAGCTCTCGATACTTTGTTTGGTGGAGCACAGAGGATTTGCGATCGCGTAGCAGCTTTGACCAATGGCAGATTTACTATTACTCCCTATCAAGCTGGTGAAATAGTCGGAGGGCTAGAAGTTTTAGATGCTGTACAACAGGGTACAGTAGAATGCGGTCATACTTCTAGTTATTACTATAAGGGAAAAAATCTTGCCTTAGTATTTGCAACTTCTGTTCCATTTGGTTTTACTGCCCAACAACAGAATGGGTGGCTATATCATGGAGGAGGTCTAGAAGCTATACAAAAAGTTTATGCTGATTTTAACATAATTAACTTCCCGGCGGGTAACACAGGGGCACAAATGGGTGGTTGGTTTAGGCAGGAAATTAATAGCTTGGCTGACCTCAATGGTTTAAAGATGCGCATTCCTGGTTTGGGAGGGGATGTGATGAGCAAATTGGGAGTCAATGTACAGGTCTTACCAGGTGGGGAGGTTTATTTGGCTTTGGAAAGAGGTGCTATTGATGCTGCTGAATGGGCAGGGCCTTATGATGATGAGAAGTTGGGTTTATATAAGGCTGCAAAATATTATTATTATCCTGGTTGGTGGGAACCTGGTCCCACTTTAGATATATTGGTTAATTTAGATGCTTGGAACAAGTTACCAAAAGAATATCAGGAAATTTTTCAGGCTGCTGCTTATGAAACTAATTTGAATATGTTGGCTCAATATGATGCTTTGAATGGTAAAGCATTGCCAAAATTGATTGAAAAAGGTGTCCAATTAAAGGCTTTTAGTCCAGAAATCATGGAAGCAGCTCAGAAAGCTACTTTTGATATCTATGAGGAAAATGCTAGTAAGGATGGAAGTTTTAAGGAAGTTTATCAACAGTGGAAAAAATTTCGAGAGCAAGTTTTTAATTGGAATAAAGTTAATGAGTTGAGTTTTGCTCAGTTTTCGTTCATCAGTGAACAGTAACACCAGAGTCCTTCTGGAGTCATTTCATTTATTAGAAATACATCTGAATGAAACCAGGCTTTGAAATACTAATACTAAATTTGACAACAATTAAATTTCTGAGTTGTAACTTCTGCTATGGTGATGGTATTTGAGGAAATTTTCTTTCCTTAACTTCCAAACTATATTCTTTAACTGCTTGAGTAATAGTCTCTCGCAAGTTAGCATAAGGTTTAGCGAAAGGTGGTCGCCAATCAGAAATTCCCAAAACATCATTAATCACTAATATCTGACCATCACAATAGGCACCTGCACCAATGCCAATAGTAGGAATAGAAACTTTTTCTGTAATCTCTTTCGCTAAATTTGCTTCAATATGTTCTAGGATCAGGGCAAAAGTACCAGCTGCTTCCAAAGCTAAGGCTTCTGCTAAAATACGTGCACTAGCATCAGGAGTTTTACCTTGTTGGCGATAGCCTCCAAATTGGTGTACAGACTGGGGAGTTAGGCCAATATGACCCATAACAGGAATGCCTACTGATGTTAGTTTATTCACAGTTTGAGCGATCGCCTCATTGCCATTTTCTAATTTCACAGCTTGGGCCCCTGTTTCTTTGAGTATTCTTCCTGCTGAATGTATGGCTTGTTGGGCACTTTCCTGGTAAGTTAAAAATGGTAAATCTACTACTATTAAAGCCTGCTTTACAGCTCGTCGCACTGCTTTTGCATGATGGATCATTTCCTCAAGAGTGACTGGTAAAGTTGTTTCATAACCTAAAGTTACCATTCCTAAAGAATCTCCCACTAGAATTAAATCTACTCCAGCATTGTCTAAAAGCTGAGCGATCGTATAATCATAAGCTGTCAGAGCTACTATCGGGCGACCTTTTTGTTTCCATTGAATTAATTGCCTAGTTGTAATTGCCATTTTTAATTAAGTCGGCACCTCAAAAGTTTATACCAAATACTATAGCAATCGTAAATAGGTTGTAACAATTAAAAAAGTAGAAATAAACTCCAAAACTGTTACCCATTGCCTATTGCCTTTAAATTTATTCCCAAAACGCAGTAATATTTTGGGTAAGGATTCAGGGTTCTCAAACCCAGTCAGAGAGTGAATATTGCTATATATCTCTTAAACTTTTTCTAATAATTTATTTTCATCAATCTAGCCTTTTCCTAGCCAAGCAAAAGCTCTGATTAATTCTGCATTACCATTTTCCTCTAAGCATTTTCCGTGGGATAAAATAATTTTTTCAGCTCCCCATTTCAACATTTTTTGTAAGCAGGCACGCCCTTGATTTTTTCTTCCCCAAAATGTTGTTCGTAAATCCAGTGGTGCTTTACCATTTGGAGCAGCACAACCAGCTAACTTCATCAATAAATGAAATTTTTTACTAACTTTATTAAGCTCAAAATTTTCAATTAAATCTGCCAGAATAACTGTAGAACTTTTTCGGTGAAAAAAAACAACTTCATCCATAAACCTACTACCTCGAAAAACTAATTGAGCAATATCCTTTGACCAGTCAATTGGTGCTTCATCATCAAGAACAGCATCAAAAGTCACTTCAATTTTTTGTTGTGCTGCACGTTCTACGACTCCTGGTGATGCCCATGCAATAGCTTCTGGATAAGCTTTTGCCCAACTGCCAATATGAGCATAATGGATTTTGTTTGGTGAAATTAAGTGACGAACTGAACCCAAGGCATCAATTTTGGCTTTTAATTCTGGGACTAATTCTATGGGAGAATGACACCATAATTCATTATTTTTCAATCGGATAATAGTCATGCGTGTGGGAAAAGGAATATGTGTTCCATACATTGCCATTCTGACAATAGGGCCATCAACAATCCAAATATCTTCATCAATAACTTTAGGAATATTAAGTGGTTCGTATAGGTCAATTATGTTTTGGTTCATAGGAAAGAAAGCACTGATCAAAATTTGAACTTTTAATTCAATTTTAAACCACTAACTGGTACTTCATCCCAAAACTCAACTATTCGTAGTGTAGCTTTCCATCCTTGTTCCTTTTGAGTATCAGTTAAATTATCTTTAAAAGATTCATGGCATTCTTGGGCTTGCTGTTTATTGCAACAGGCAATACAAGAGTAGACAATACCAGATGGATCTATCTGTTCATTTACCCAAATAGTCATAGTTAATAACCTAAGTATATATTTTGACTTGAAATCTTGGATAGCTTAAGGGATTCGACGGTGAGATAAACCTGTTTTTTATACCCAGATTTGTAAATAAGCTTTTGTGCATTTAAACGACTTATTGTTGTATGCCTCGTTCAGAGAAAAAATCCTTCTAAATTATAAATTAGAAATTCTAGCTTACTAATACGCATTTTAAATGAGTATTAGCTTAACTATAGATGTTAACAGATATTAACAATAGTCAACTGGAATATATTTATACCAATTTTAAAAACTGTAGTCTAACCTAAGTCAATAAAATAGGTATAAGTAACAAAGGGCAAGGAAATTATCATACCAAATCCGGTTATTATAGACTGATTATAGGGTAAGGTATAATATATATTTATAATCAGCTTTTCTAAATATGATTTCGCATCAACCTTAATCATACAAATAATTTAACTTTTAACTTCAGTTATAATTACTGTCCAGATGGTTACATAATCCCAAACTAAGCTAACACTTTGAGCAATCTTGGCTCTTTTTTGTGAGGATTTATTGCTATAGTTTTCTGTCCAGCATTTTCAGCAATGAATACAAGAATAAATAAAAATTTTCCCCCAAATCCCATCATTCGATTGATTTACTTAATCGCGTTTTGCTAATCCCTTAATATTTACAGGACTTACACAAAGGTACTATATATAGAGCCTTGGTGCATTACGAAGTGCGCAATTCAAGTCGCGAAGCAAAACACTCCCTACCAATAGCATTTATGTGTAAGTCTTATAATAAGATAAACGTTTCTTTTGAGTCTTTAATCACTTTCAGGATTTTCGATAATATTGAAGAATTGGAGCTTATTCTCTATCACTTGTTACCAAAAAATCTTTTAGCCCCTAAACTGTGGAGAGCATGATCAGTAATACGACAGATACGCCACTCATCTAAAATTGACGCACCAATATGTTGATAAAATCCAATCGCCGATTCATTCCAATCTAAAACACTCCACTCTAAACGAGCACAATTTCGAGATACTGCTAACTCTGCTATATAACTTACCAGTTGCTTTCCTATACCCCGCCCCCTATAATGAGGTAACACAAATAAATCTTCTATATAAATACCGGGTTGGGTTAGAAAAGTTGAATAGTTATGAAAGAATAAAGAAAAACCAACAGGTTGACCTGTCAATTCAGCAATAATAGCTTCAGCAATGGGGCGATAATTTGATCTATCGCTACCAGGTTCGCCAAACAAATGAGCTTCGAGGGAAGTAACGTTACCTGTCACAGCATGAGATAATTTTTCATACTCAGCTAGGGCCTTAATTAATTCAAATAGCACAGGTACATCTGCTGGCGTAGCAGCACGCAGCCTGAGTTCATTCAGGGACATATTTTTTCCAAAAGTCCAGATAGTTTAACTAAGTTGGTGGACAAAATTATTTATACAGGACTTACGCACGGGCACTACACAAGGGTGAGGGCGAATGCCATTAGCCCCTACATATGGGGTTTTCAAGGTGAAGCGTGGCTAGGTCCTGTTATATATATATAGGACTTACCCATGAACACCATTCATAGGGTGTGTTTCCCTTCGCGACTTGAATGGCGGACTTCGTAATGCACCAAGACTCTATATATAGTACCTTTGCGTAAGTCCTGATATAGTAAGACTTACCCAAACTAACCAAGAAACCGAGTTTATTGCCCTGATTATTATTGTTCAAACCACCAAATTTCTTATTCTAACGGCAAACCCAGAAACCAGTTTTTTTTCGTTAATGTTTATTGTTACTGGAGAGTACAAAGTTCTTCTCAAAAACGATTTGCTTATCTGACTGAAGGTATTACTGGAAAAGACTTACAGTACTTACAGTTATCAATAAAGAGTTGATAACCTAGAGATTCCTGAAAGCCTTAGCTAGTAATAGCTATTCCAAGAACTTTGCACTGTCTAGTTAATTTAATCAAAAATGATTTAACCATCCTTTTAAACGTTCAGCCACTTGAGGGCGACGTAACTTTCGCATTGCCTTAGCTTGAATTTGTCGTACTCGTTCCCGGGAAAGATTAATCATCCGACTAACTTCATCTAAAGTATGAGGTTCTCCTGTAATTAAGCCATAACGGAGAGTGATGACATCTTGCTCCCGATTATTTAACACATGATTTAATACCTCGAAGATATCCTGGCGAACCATTGTATCATTCATTTTTGCTTCGGGAGTACTATTTTCATTATCTTCTAAGAAGTCTAACAATTCAGTATTTTCGTCATTACCTAAACGATGATTGAGAGAGAGAGTTTTCCGACGAATTTGCTGGAGGTTATGTAGTTGTTGGAGAGAAATTTCTAGCACTTGAGCAATTTCTGTGTCACTGGGAATACGATTTAAACTCCATCTTAGATCGCGGTAAACTCGTCTAAGTTTGTTAATCTGTTCAACTACATGAACTGGTAGACGAATAGTACGCCCTTGGTTAGCAATGGTGCGAGTTATTCCTTGACGAATCCACCAATACGCGTAAGTAGAAAATTTGTAACCCTTATCTGGGTCAAATTTTTCTGTAGCACGATTTAATCCTAATGCTCCTTCTTGAATCAAGTCCAGAAAAGGCACCCCCCGGTTTAGATAACGCTTGGCAATGCAAACTACTAGACGGAGGTTAGAGCTAATCATTCGACGTTTGGCTGCCCGACACTGATGTAGGCGATGGTCTAATTGTACTTCTGTGAAACCTGCTGCTGCTGATACTTCAGCTTTTGTAGGTAGTCGTCCTAAGTCATTTGCTAGTTTCTCTGGCAATTGTTCAAATATGACTAACTCTTGGATTAATTTCGCTAATTCTATTTCTTCTTTTTGACTCAGAAGAGGATAACGAGACATTTGCTTAAATAATGCTCCCACTGCATCCTCTATATCTTTTTGATTTTCTGTCACTGGAATAGTTGCAGATGATATATTCATACTAAAATCCTCCTGATTTTAAGTTTCTTTATGTAGGGATTCGGCAATCATCAAACTCATTTTTGGCATTTCATTTGATCTGCTATCTTTCATTTATTATTGGGGTCCGATAATTGGATTTGATGCTTACCTGAATTCTTTGAAAATAGAATTTTCATAATTTATGTTTTTTTCTATTATATACTTTGCTGACTATAAATGGTTGATAAGTTGTAATAAAAGTGTTACTTTAGTGTTATTTTATACCAGCATTCTTGATTATTACTTGATAATTTAACTTAATATCAACAGGATGTACCCAGAAGTACTTTATTATAGTACTTAGTAAATATCTTAGTGCCTACCATATCTTCAATTTTCTGTCAATAAATAACTAAGAATGATTGCAATTCTAAATTACATTTAATTTCTCCAGATTTAATTTACACCATTTACATAACTAAATAATTGTTTAATAATTAATTAACATTTAGTTATGGCAGTCTAAGTATAGGCCGCGGACAACTAGAAAACTTTAAAGCTATTATTTGTAAAGTTTTGACTAAAGTTGAACGCTGAATGCTATATTTGCTTAAATACAAATAACAATATCTATTTCAAAGCTTTAATCTATAATTGGCTGTATTGGTCAATACAAATTAGAGAGTTAATTCCTGAGTTTCTCTCTCTTTTATGCACCAATTTCTCCTTATTCTCCAAGTATTGTAATAAGCAAAAAGTCAAAAACTTACCTTGATGGTCTACTCACTAAATCTGAAACTAACCTTGCTAATTCCTCTGTCGCACCAAGAGGAGTAGTCAGATGAAGCTGAATATTAGGATATATTTGGGAGAGTTGATTCATTGTATTGGCGATCGCATCAGTAATTCCGCCATTAAACAGAAAGTAAGGTAAAATACCAATTTTTTGATATCCCTGTTTAACCAATATCTCAACCCTAGATTTGAGGTCAGGAGGATTTGACCAATAAGCAGTACACACCAAAACTTGACAACTACTAGCCAAGGACTGAGATATTTTTTCCACAACTTCATTACCCCCTGTGCGACGACTACCATGAGAAATAATTATCCAACCATCAACCGTTATAGAAGTTATTTTAGTCTTTAGTAGATTTGCTATTTTTGGATGGGAACCAATATAGGGGTACAAATTGATTTTAATTGGAGTATTAATTTCTAATTTATTGTCAAGCTTCAAGTTAATCTTTCCTTGGTGCAAAACCATTTCAGATGAAACACTGGCTCTTAACCGCTTTTGGAATATCTCAATTTCTGCAGGAATATCTTCGGTGACATGAACTCCCGGTAACAGAAATAAAGGTATAATTTGGATTTGACTAATATGGAGTGATCGTGTACTTTTCCAAAAATCCTCTATTTGTTGATGTAAAGGTTTTGGCCCAAGTTCTAAGACACCTGTAGTAATCACAGGAGATTTTAGTATATTGTTATGCTTCCTGAAATATTTACTTAAAGATATTTGTTTAGATAAAAGTTTAGCTAGTATCTGTAATTCTAGCTTTGGTCTTGAGTCCCGACTACCATGAGATACTAAAAAATATGTTGATAAGTAGTTAGTCATAAAATTGTTTAAAAGTGTAGGTTTTACATCAAAAATTATTACCAATTTTTTCTGGTTTAGGATAACATACTTATAGTCTAAAATTCCTGATCAAAAATGAAAAAATTATTAGAGTTACCTGTTGTAGCAGCGGCAGTCACTGGGCTCTACACAGTAAATTTTTCTCTGGTGTTAAATAGTTCGATGTCTTTTTTCAACCTGGCTAATGCTGCTCAAAAAGATGGCAACATTCAGACAAAATATCTTGCCAATAATCAAGACAATGACAAAATAAAAAAAGAACTACCAGTACGTCCGTCTCTACCTCCGACAAGACCATTCATTGATATTCACTTCAATAAAAGTGCTCTAGAAAAAAAAAGTTATAAACTGCCACCTAATAATATTCAAGAAGACCCCAAGTTTAAACCAGTGATAGAGTATGCTATTAGACAGAATCTCGCTCAACTTCCCATGGCAGAAATTATGCAGGCGATCGCTGATTATTTTATTGGTACTCCCTACAAAGCTGGATTATTAGACAAATCAAATCAAGAGTCTTTAGTTATTACTTTGGATGGATTTGATTGTGTATTATTTGTGGAGACTATATTGGCAATGGCTAGGGGGATAGCAATAAAAGATTATTCTTATTTTACCTTTATTAATCACATTAAAGACCAGCGTTACTGGGAAGGTGAAATGAACGGATATTGTAGCCGTTTACATTATTTTTCTGAATGGATTTCTGATAATCAAAAACGTGGAAATGTTAGAGATATTGGTGTCCAATTAGGTGGAATCAGTGTCAATAAACCATTATTTTTTATGAGCAAAAATAGATTGAAGTATCCACAAATTGCTAGGAATGATACAAACTATCAGTGTCTTGTTGCTATGGAAAATAGTATTAGTAGACTGAAAATAAACTACATTCCCTATTATAAAATTAGCAGTATTTATTCTCAACTACAACCAGGAGATATTATTGCTGTAGCTACAAAAATTAATGGATTAGATGTTACTCATACTGGTTTAGTTTATCGTAATTCTGATGGTAATATTGGGTTGATTCATGCTTCTCCTGCCGGAAAAGTAACTGTTGCTTATGATTTAGAAAAATATATCTGGAATGTAGAAAGTGCTATTGGTATTTTAGTGGCAAGACCTGTCGATCCAAGGCGGTAGAAGATAATGATAAGACCCACCAAAATAATCGCTTTATTAATATTAAAATTTCAGTAATTTTCAATATATTTATATTAAGAAGATAAATATCTTGGTATTTTCCTAACTCCTTATATAATTTCACTTCGAGAAGTTTGAGTTTTTCTATTAGGATTAGCTGTTAATTCTGGTGGCAATGAATCAACAGCACCCCAATTTTTCAACATATCTCTTAGTAAAATTTCTTGTTGATTTCTTAATTGAGTTACACTAGCTCCTTTATTCAGAATTGTAAACCAAATAACTCCCTTTTCTTTTGTTGGTAAAGCACCTGCTATAGAACTAACATCATCCAGAGTTCCAGACTTAACTACTGCCAAATTTGGAAGTTGTTTACGTTCATCTAAAATACCCTTATCTTTCCCAACAATAACAAACACATCTGCCACACTCATATTATATTGCTGAAGATAATTATCAATTGCTAGAAACATTCCCGTAGCAGCCCGAGGAGAAATACGATTTTCCTCCCCTAAACCAGAACCATTAATTAATTGAATTTCCTCTTTTGGTACTCCTGTCAATTCAGCAGATTTTGTTGCAACTACTTGATAACCTCCCACAGCTGTAGCGAACATATCTGCCATTAAATTATTGCTATATTGATTCATTTTTTTGACCAGTTCCGCTAGAGGAAAAGAATAATGCCTAATTAATAGTTTTATATTTTCAGGAGTACTGGGAGAAACTTCTATAAAACCATCAATTATTACTTGAGGTTTTGGGGTATCTGGAGGTAAAGTTTGATATTGAGTTAAAGCTTCTGGAGGCCAAATTTTACTATTCAATCCTTGTTTCAGTAAATTACCAGCAGTCTGAGGATTAGATTCAAAGTTCATGTAAAATTTACCAGTAATAATTAGATTGCCAGTAACTCTTTGAATGCCTATTTTGTTTAATAGATTGCCAATAGCGATCGCTTCTTCCCAAACAAAAAATGGATCTTCTCCTCCTTGAATAATTAAATCCCCATTTAATATGCCATTTTCAATTTTTCCTGTTGTGGCAATTAAGGTAATAAATTGATGGTTAGGATTAAAAGTTTCCAAGGCAACTAAAGAAGTTGCTACTTTAGTAATAGAAGCTGCTGGTAAAGGAATTGTACCTTGATGATTTGCTAATAAAGAATCATTTGATTGTATCCAGATTCCTTGATTTTGTTGAGAAAATCCTTGAGTAGTTAATCTGTTTAAATATGTCTGTACTTCACCAGAGGTTATTGAGTTGGAATTATCTGTAGGTAATGTTAAGGGTTTTGTGGGAATTTCAATTAATACTTGTGGTACTTCTGGAGAAGGAGTTATTTCTGGACTGGGAGATATTATTTCTGCTTCAGGAGATTGACATCCAGTTAGATATAAGCAAATACAGAGAGTAGTTATAGATACTTGTTTTGGCATTAGTTTGATATGAAATTATTATGGTCAAAACTTAGTTATGGTGTTCGCTTCTAAGGCTGATTAAGCTTTTGATTTCTGTGAAGGACATGGTAATTTTAAAATACGAGGTGCTAAAAATTACTCTAAAGAGTCCGGACTAAAAAGACATCCTAAACATGAACTATTGGAACGTATATTAGATAATAATAATACATTCCCTGATGATTTAGAATATGATCAGGTGTCTTTAAAAGATAATATTGTTTATGTAATTTATTCAGGACTTATGCAAGGCGCTAATTGTAGTGAATATATCTGAATTTATCCTCAATAATACACTATATATGGTGGCACTGCGTTAGTCCTGTTTATATAGAATTCTTGTGTAAGTCTTGTTGATCAAGTGTAGTCTAGTAGTATTCTATTGGCATATAAATTTTCATACCTGAAAGAAACTGAAAAATAAATTCATTACCTGAGTATCTCCACGATCCATAATCCCTTTTCAGATAAGATCCAACCCTAGTAAAAACAGTAGTTTCTCGGATTGCATCACCACCTATACCTCTATCAATAGTAAATGTATTATTTGAACGTGGAATACCAATTGCGTAAATACCTCCATGCTGATTGAACTTTTTACTTAACAAACATGATTTGCCTCTGCTTCCATTAGGATTTATTATATCAATTATAGGGCATCGCTGACAATTTACTCCAGATAAACTTGGTTTAGCTATTGTAAATAATGACAAAAAGATAATAATTTGTAAAATTATAATCCCAAGTCTTTGATTAATGGATAGTAATCTAGTAAAAAACTTCAATAATAGTAACCCTAACTTTTAATTATGGTAACATATAAAAGCCTCTCAGTACAGGAAAAAAATAAAAACAACAGAACTTACGCAAATTCATCTTGAAAACGCCATATCTAGGGGCGAATGGCATTCGCCCTCACCCTCGTGTAGTGGCCGTGGGTAAGTCCTGAACAAGTTGCAATTTAAATATCAACAATAGTCTTTATAAATTTGTGCCAAAGAATTTAAAATCTAATATTATTATGAGTAACAAAGCAAAGCAAACGACTCTTTTAACTAATAATCCTTATATAGA
>JAKQYF010000129.1 GCA_023356535.1 Trichodesmium sp. MAG_R03
ATGGCTTTTGCCAGTTCATCCCTTCCAGCTTTATTGAGTTCTACTGCCAGTTCTAGCAATAGGGGGTCTGTAGGGTCTGTTTCTATTTCTGGGGCCTCAATCATAATAGCAGTTTGCTTAGTAGAGATTACTCGATTGAGTAACTCTCTTGCAGTAAAGGTTTTACCTGTTCCTGAAAACCCTTCTAGGAAGCAAACTGGAGAAAACGAGAAATTACTGCTCATCCAGCTATTCAAAAACCAATTTAGATGAGCATTATGTTCTTTTCCAATAAATCCAGTATTAGACATGAAAAATATAAGATGAAATCTAGCTAGTGTCTAATTGTATTAATTAATATACTTACTAAGCTAATAAAAAAAACTTGAATCCAAGGAAATTAAACCTAAAAATAATATTACTAATTTTTGCAACTAGACACTAGCTATCTACATAATTATTAACCAATAGATTATAGTAGAGTATGGTAATTATTAACCAAAAGATTATGGTAGAGTATGGTAGATTTAGATGGATCAACACCTAAATATATCACGTTTTTTATATTATGTAAAGTTGACAGAAGAAAAGTTTTATTTTTTCCTACTTAATTTTTATTCCTTCTCACGATTTAGGATTGCTATATTATCATCTCTATAAATAATTGATAACTTTTTGAGTTCAATACTAAATTACAGGTAACAGTTATAAACCCTCACCAAAATCTGGGAAAAGCTGCTCTTTAGGAGATATATTATTATCACTTCTTAATATCTCTAAAATCTTTAACATTTCTCGTTCAAACCCCACACTAGCGCGATTAGTTTTACCAGCAATATAAAGTTGTTCCTTCTGTTGCCAAGCCCAAATTTGGGAGTGAGAAACATAACTCATTAACACACTCAACATTAATAAACCAAAACCTAAATAAACAATTGGAATTCCTGGATCAGCTTTAATTTGTAAACCTGTACTACCTATAATTTTATCAACAAATAAGGTTACACCATTCACTTCTGTAGACATTCCTTCCCGCACACTAGCAACTAATTTACCAGTAACATCATAAATTAATACAGTTCCTTGTAAATCTTTAGCGAGTAAAGATATACCTTCACTTAAATCTGGTTTAGTAGGAACCCAAGTTCCCCAAATTCTCCCCTCTCCTACTGTATTTAATTTTACCATTGGTAACCTAAAAATAGGGCTTTTATTAATTCTAACTTTAACTGCAGCGATCGCCCAATCTGCCTGATACATTGTCACCCCATGATACCGCATGGGTTGATTAACAAAAATAGTTTTCCTATCTACTTCTTCCCTACTTTTATCTAATATTGATAAGTCTGAATAAAACTGGTTAATTGTTCCTTCTGGAGTATAGTCAATCCAGAAACGGTTGACTCGCACTGACCAATTTCTAGGAATTTGTGATTCGGCAAAAATTCCGGCGTCAACAATATTTTTTACTTGAAATGTTTCCCCGCTCGGCACTATTTCTTGACCAACAAATCCGGTCATTGAGCCAATTATTGAACCTGCTAAAATTATTAGCATACTAGCGTGAACTATTATGGGACCGACTTTGCCAATAATTCCTTTTCGCCCATAGAGTTTATCTCCTTCTTTAGATATATAATAGCCTCTTTGATGTAATATTTTTTCTAAGGAATCTAGGGAAGCTGTTTCTATTTCTGCGCTTAATGCTAAATTTTTAAATTGTTGTTTTTTATTATAAAATTTCCAGCGGTTCGCAGATTTTAGAGCTGGTAATTGTCTGGTAAATGTGCAGGCAGTTAAACTAGCTCCAAATAATATTAATATTAATAAAAACCACCAAGTCCGGTAAACATGATCTAATTCTAATAATAAAATTACTTTCCAGGTTAAAAAACCAAATAATGCTGGTTTTTCTGGATAGTTTTCTTGATAAAAATCTATTGACTCACCTTGTTCTATGACTGTGCCAGAAATACTACAAATAGCTATTATTAACAGCAGACTTATCGCCAAACGTAAATCTGCTAATAATGGCAATATTTCTCTTCTAAATATTCTGAAAATATTGAGCTTTTCATTTAATTCTGTGTCTTGAGCATCCATTGATTTAATTACTATTAGTTTCAACAATTTTTTTTGTAAGTGCCTAGGCAAAATTAATGATCTAATTTTCTTCCCTGTGATTTTTACAATATATGCTATTCAGCACCTAGAATATGTGTAATTAGGGGTTGCTGAAAAAGTCTTTTCAGGAGAAGAGGAGTAGATAGGGATGTTGCATAGAAAGTCTCTACAGACGAACAGGGAAGATATAGATGAGGTAGTCGGATATACTTGTCCCTTGATTTTTCTGCCATGGAAGTGCCCGAAATCCTAACTTTTTCAGCCTTTTACCACTGAACTTCTGGTACTTTTTGCAGACAAAATAAGACTAAAGGCTTTATATGTCAATGCTTTTATAATTAATCAGCAAGCCCTGATTAATTTTACATAACTACTTAGTAAGTAGAAGCAATTCCCCCATAAGTTGTGACAATTAAAAAACTAGAAATCAACTCTGAAAGTCCTGCCCATTAACCATTACCTCCAAACATATTCTCAAAAAGTGGCAAGATTTTTGACAGGAATAAAATAGGATTGCTATAGATTGTAACAATTGAGCTATTAGCAATTAGCAGTCAGGTCCTAGCCTGAATGAATGAAGAATGGTTTTTGAACTTCCACTACATTTTCAACCATATATATGATATCATGTTCGCCTGAATACTTATGCTTTGGTGAAAGGAAGGCAGAGGATAGAAGCTAGAAGAAAGAAGGTTTCTTCCAAGAATGACTTAATTTTATGCGCAAACGATACTACTGGACATGATATGAGTTGTCAACTCATATCATTTATGGGCCAAAATTATAGATGTATATCAGAAGCTGATAGCTGATAACTGATAGCTGACTGCTGAATGCTTACTATAGCTTTAATTAAAGTTTAAAAAAATTTAGGGGAGGGCTTAACTAAAATTGTTGATCAATTAGCTATTTATTAAAAAATCACTCTATGCTCGTTGTATCTTTTTCTGCTAGCTTATTTGACGAGTTAAGTAATAATATTCTTGTTAAATACTTACACTAGTAATATTCTAGATAACAATGAAAATACACCAAAACCAACTAATAAAATTCCACTAGCAGGTGTAATCCAATTAGACCATTTTCTGATTTCCAAAAATTTTTTAATATTAGCTGTAAAAGTTCCAGCTAATATCAAAGGTGTTACATAGCCCATAGCGTAAAATAGTAAAAAAACTCCACCTAAAATCAAATCTCCAGTAGTCGAAACCCAAGCTAATAATGTTGCTAATACAGGGGTGCTACAGGGGGATGCTATTAAACCAAATGTTAAACCTAATAAATATGAACGTACTCCTGCAGGTAAATCTTGAGATATCCATCCCATACTATCAAAAGATGGCATTGTTAATGGCAATGCTTCTAGTAAGTTAAGACCCATTAAAATAGATATTATGCTAACAATAATTGGTAACCCTATACCTACTTGACCATAGACTTTTCCCAACAATGATGCTATGATACCTAGCCCAGCCAAAGTTGTAGCTAATCCTAGAGAAAACCAAGTAGATTGAGCAGTAGCTTGAATACGACTTTTCGCTTCATATCCGCCAATATAACCAATAGTTATTGGTAGCATGGAAAGCATGCAGGGAGTAAGACTAGTTAGTAAACCTGCTACAAAGATAATGACTAAACTTACCCAACTTAGGTGTGTTAGTTGAGTTTTTACTAGACTATTTGCATATTGGGCAGTTTCGTAAAGGAAAGTTAGAATAGTTTCCATCGTTTGGTTACTTGGTAATAGAGCTTTATGGATTTTAGGTTTATAGGATTTTTAATGCCTTCATTAAACTAACGTATTTTATACCAAATTTAAAATTTTATGCTACAACCATAGAATTTACTAAGTTTATTGGTTTAGTCATTAGAGCTAGACTATAGCTAAACTAGATCAAATTCCTATTTATGATAATTTGCTTCACGGAAGTCCAATTGTATTATTTTGATTATGAGTATTAGGTCGGTCTTAAATGATTAATTAGGTTTCAAGTTTTCTAGATTTAGAGAAGAATTTTTTTTAGATTTTAGATTTTAACAGAATTTAAGGTTTCCTGCGGAATTATCTGAAACAAATTAATCCCAAATTAAATCTAGTATGTAGGATAATTTTTGAATATTTGTAAGGAGGAATTAAAATATTTCAAACAAATCCAGATATTAATACTTGTCTCAAGGTGTATTGACAGCAATATAACCAGTGATTATACTAACAGGAAAGTCAAAGTATAAGTATATGGCCACTGTTAAAACTGCAATATCACTACAAGAGTATCTGTTTGAGCAAGCTGAGGCAATAGCGGCAGAAATGAAAATTTCTAGAAGTCGTTTAATTGCCATTGCTCTAGAGGAGTTTATCCGTCGGCATCAAAATCGAATATTACTAGAAAAAATAAATGCTGCTTATGGAGATATTTCAGATACTGAAACATCAACATCAATAAGTAGCATTAGTGGACATCATAAAAGTATAATAGAGGACGAGTGTTAATTAATCAGGGCGATATATTTTGGATAGAATTAGGTGAACCATCTGGTTCTCAACTTAGTTATAGACACCCTCATGTTGTCATTCAAAACAATGTTTTTAATTTTAGTTTAATTAATACCGTTGTTGTTTGTAGTTTAGGTTCTAATCTGAAACTTGCTGCAGTTCCTGGTAATATTGTCTTGTCACTAGGTGAAGCTAATTTACCAGATAAAAGAATTGTAAATATATCCCAAATCTTCACAGTTGAAAAAGCCCAACTGACAGATAAAATAGGAACTCTTTCACCCGAGAGAGTAGAAGAGATATTAAATGGAATAGAACTTTTGCTCAAACCAACAGACATGGAACAATAATGATTTTTTAAGCTTTTGTTTCTGTCCTGATTTCCTAGATTTAATTATCAGTAACATTCAGTCTATCATTTAGTTTTAGTTATTGTAAATAAATTAGGGATATTTGCCAAAGTATAAGAAATTTAGTTTATTTATATCCCTAACTAAATTTATTTTTTAAATCTGCTTTTAAAATATATGTAGAAGTTTTTTCCGGTTTTCATACAGTATACTAAAAAGCTTATGCCTTCTTTATCCTGCCTCCTACCTTTAAGGCAAAAAAAGTTTTTGTATTCTTATGAAAACGAAAATTACTGTAATAATTATAGCAGCCGAAGCAAAGATTAAGAGATTTGTAAATGCTACAACTCATCAGGGATTGCTTCTGAGTTATGGCTTGCCCTTAGCTCTTACCCTATAGCAGTATAAAATGACTGAAGCAATTTTGTATTTTCTTGCCAGTTAAGGTGAGTTTTGGCAAAATTAATTGCACCCTCACTTAACTTTTCAGATAGAGAATTAACACTCAACAATTTTCCCACAGAATCAACAATATTAACTGCATCAACAACAGGTAAAACCAAAGCATCTTTTTGATTTTCTATCACCAAACCAATATTAGTTGCCGGCAAAATTACAGGTTTACCCATTGCTAAAAATTCTGGCAATTTACAGGGGAAGCGATAATCATTAAATTTATCAGGTCTACCTGGTTGAATTAAAACATCTGCTAAAGCTAAAATTTCTGGCATTAAGCTCCTGTCTACATATCCTAATTCAATGGTATATTGTCGCGCCCAACTATCATCATCTCCCAAAAAATCACAGAAATCTCTACCCGTTCTAATTAAAACTGCAGGTTGGCCTTCTCGGTTTAACATAGCCACTGCTAAATATAAACTTCTCACCTCATAAGTATTAGCAGCATGAACATTTCCGGTATAAGAAAAAACTAAATTATTGTCAGGAACGCCAATTTTTTTGGCGATTTCTGGATAAGAATTTCTAGGATAAAAACTCCCAGTTTCTACACCAGGCCATAAAATTAAACTCGGCACATTATTAGGCACAAATTCTTTTAACTTTTCAATGATTACTGTTACTCCATCAGCACTTGCCAGAAATTCTTTATATTTTTGGGGATGAGCAACATTATCGGGAATTGTTAGAGAACCATTAGCAGTAGCAATTTCTTGAAAAGGTTTATTTAAGTATTTTTCTAGGACATATTCCTCATTATCTTCCAAGTGAATAACTAACTTAAAGTCATAAGCTTTCCGGAGTTTATGAAAGTAATTTCTAGTAATTTCCCTAGGAGTCCAAATATGAACTAAATCTGGTCCTTTCTGGTTTTTAAAACATTCATTTAAGCGATAAAATTCTCCATATTCTGTCACTTGATATAAATTTGCTAAATGTTTTCCTACCTCAGAAACAGTCTGTTTATTTTTAGGTACAGTTACCACGCAATCAAAACCAAATTTAACCAAGTTATTAGCAAAATGATGTACATGAAGCGCACTATTAGAGTGGAAATCTTCGTACAGAACAAATAAAATATTTTTCATTTCAAAAAATAGCTCCAATTCCTATTCATTCTACCTTCTAGCTTCTTCCTGCTGCCTTAAAACAGTCGATTTTTCTCACTAATTCAGATAGAATTGCTATATGATCAAGATTTATGCAAATTCACCTTGAAAACCCCATATGTAGAGGTGAATGGCATTCCCTCTCACGGTCAGGACGTGTGGGTGGGCAAGTCCTAATTATTTTAAGTCATTCAGGGCTGAGGCAGGCGAACTCAAAAACCTGGTTTTTTCGTCAATGTTTATTGTTAAAAATAACGATTTATCCACATAAACCGGTATCTTTCTGTAAGTTCTAATTATTGTAGCTATCATACTAAATCCAGTTTAGAAATTACTATAAATAAATCAACTATAATCCATATGTCTCAAGCTTTTTTTTGTGTAAGATATATTGTTTATGGTAATTGGATTTAGCAGAATATTAATTCTGTTTATTATAAAATCCATTTGGTATTTTTGAAAGGGTTTCAGCTAAAAAAGTGTTTTATTCAAACTTTTGTTATAACTATAATTATGTCTTAGCCTATTCCCTAGAATCGAAAATGTAAACTCAAAGAAATAATTATGGAGAAAATTTAATGGATCTAGTTAGACTCCAAAAGTTATTGGACAATACTTCCTTTGCCATCTTGTTTGCCACGATGCTCATTTACTGGTTGGGAGCTGCTTTTTCTCGTATCCCCTATCTCTCACTTTTAGGCTCTACAGGAATGGCGATCGCTAATCTCTGTATTGCAACATTACTTGGTGCTCGTTGGTTAGAAGCTGGTTATTTCCCTATTAGCAACTTGTACGAATCTCTATTTTTTCTAACATGGGGAATTACAACTATTCATCTTATAGCTGAAAATATGAGTGGCAGTCGCCTGGTTGGGGTCTTTACCTCTCCAGTTGCTATGGGTATTTCTGCTTTTGCTGCCCTAACTTTACCCTCCAATATGCAGATATCTGAACCCTTGGTGCCTGCTCTAAAATCTAATTGGTTGATGATGCATGTTAGTGTAATGATGTTGAGTTATGCGACTCTTATAGTAGGGGCACTATTGGCGATCGCTTTTCTCATAGTCACCAGTGGCCAACAAATTGAACTTAGTGGTAGTTCTTTTGGAACTCGTTCTTATAGAAATAATCATTTTGTGAAACATCAAAAAAATTGGCAACTGCAAACAGAAGGACCTAATATAAACGAAATCAAAAACAACTATGAACCTTTTCCCCAATCTCAAAAAAATGACCATAGTCAAACTGCAGTCTTGAAAATGACCCAGGTTACTCAAACAGTTGAGGCAAAAACAACCTTCTCACCAGAACGTTTGAATATTGCTCAAATCCTAGATAACATTAGTTATCGTATCATTGGCTTAGGATTTCCACTACTAACTATTGGGATTATTGCTGGAGCAGTTTGGGCAAATGAAGCTTGGGGTTCTTATTGGAGTTGGGACCCAAAAGAAACTTGGGCCTTGATTACTTGGTTAGTATTTGCAGCTTATCTTCACGCCCGCATTACTAGAGGATGGCAAGGGCGAAAACCTGCTATTTTAGCTGCTACTGGATTTGCTGTAGTCTGGGTATGTTATTTAGGGGTAAATTTTTTGGGGAAAGGTTTACATTCTTATGGTTGGTTTTTTTGACATCCTCACCAGCCTAAAGGCGCGTGGAAACAATTGAGCCGTAGCTTGGATCATGTAATATAAAAATACAAGTCAAAAGTCACCCATTCAAAAGTCAAAAGATCAGAAGAAAATTATAGTGGCCAATAGGAGTTAACGATTCAGTAGCAAGCTACGGATTTTAGACTAATTTTCATGTTACAAATTGAAGTGCGGAATGTGGGTAATATAATTGTACTGCTTCTCTAGCTTTTTCGTAGTTAGCAGAATCATTTTTTTAGATCATCTACGATGATAGCGCTTAACTACTCCTGAAATCCCTTTTTTGAAAATTCTTACCATGCTTGACAATGCAAAGTTCTTTGAGCAACTCTTGCTAGCTAAAGCTTTCAGCTATCTCCAGGTATTAAACTCTTCATTGAGAACTGTAGGTGCTGTAAGCCAATTCCTGTATTACTTTCAGTAATGATCAGCAAATGGTTTTTAGGAGAACTTTGTACTGTCGAGTTACCTTATTTTATTCAAAATCAATTCAAATTCAAGATAATTATTATGGAAACTGAAGTTAATCTACTAAATAATGATGATGTTTTGTCTACAGGTGCTAGTATTTTAATGTTTCAATGTACATTTAAAGTTAGTGAATATATAACTATGATTTTAGCTAGACTAGAATCAGAGAATCTATTTGAAGATGGGTTAGAATGTCAATTATTAAAACCTGGTTCTTACTGGAAAAAAGGCAAGGTAAAACTTTGTTTAGAATTTCATACAGAAACTTTTGATACTGTTTCAACAAAAGGGTTATCTAAAACTGTTGTTAGTTCTATTCCTGATTCTGGAGAAATAGCAGAGGATGTAGGAATGTGGAGTTAACTTTCAATAGATTATCAGTCGTGAATTAGTAGTTTTTATAGTGTTTCTCAAATTACTGAAATACAGTTTTTTTCTTATCTATTCCCTGCTTCTCAAATTCCTACTTCCTACTCCCTAAAACAGCAATGGAAAATGAACTTGATTTTCAAAAAAAAAGTTACTATGAAATCCTACTATATCTGGCTTTAAATATAAAAGATTTTCAAATATCACCCAAAATAAAATTAGAAACTGATTTATCTTATCAAGTTAGAGACGATATCAAAACTTATTTTTGTACTTATAAGTCTGCTTGTAAATTTGCTAACCAGATATTCTTAGAAATTTATAAACCAGGGGCGATTAAAAAATACTGTCAACAAAGCAAAATAGGGAAAAAATTACCAACGGCCCTTTATATTCATATCTCTGCTTTAGAACAACTTCATCCTTTACTGCGACTCTACGAAAATTTAGCTCATCGTTTATATGATCAAGCAGTTTCTAGAGAAAAAGCTGATGCCAAAATCACCACATTAATAAAGTTTAATTTTGATAAACCAACAATTTCTTATTTACACTATCCAAATTTTGATATTGACCCTCATCCTGCCTTAAAAACTAGCATTTCCATTAATATGAATGATGGAAAAGTTGAGCAGAGAAACTACAGTAATAGTAAAAATCCTCCCGTATTGCATCGGAAGGAAACTTTTGTTACTTCTGAATATCCCCACTACCAAAAATTTGCTAAATTAACTGCTGATGAAATTAAACTAGGATTATTAGATAATACTCGTTTAATTGGTACTATTCAAGGATGGCTAACCCATCTCAAAAATCATGGTATAGAAATTCAAGACCATCATGTAATTCAGTATAATGTTAAGATGCCAATTCCTCAAATAGAACGTCATAAAGCTGCTATAGTTCGTCAACAAATTTCTAAACCAGTACGTTTAGCTATAGAAGCAAATCTATTTACAGAAGGCACAACTTTTTTTGACTATGGTTGTGGCTATGGTGAGGATATCAAATATATTGCTAAAAAAGGTTATTTAAGTGCAGGTTGGGACCCTTATTATTTACCAGAAACTCCTTGTATTGCTGCTGATATTGTTAATCTTGGTTATGTAATTAATGTAATAGAATTTTTGGCAGAACGTAGGGAAGCTTTGATTAAATCTTGGAAGTTAACGAAACAAGTTTTAATTGTTTCTGCTCTGGTATTAATTGATGATAGTAAAACCGAGGGAAAACTTGCTTATGGAGACGGCATAATTACAGCTCGTAAGACTTTTCAGAAATATTATGAACAGGAAGAATTAAAATCTTATATTGACCAAGTATTGAATGTAGATTCAATTCCTATTGATTTAGGAATTTTCTTTGTTTTTAGAGATGAAGCAGGAGCTCAAAATTTCCGAGTATCTCGCTTAAAGAGTCGTTTATTAACACCAAGAATAAGTTGCAAAAATAAGCGGTTTGAAGATTATCAAGAACAACTTGTTCCTTTAATGAACTTTATGAGCGATCGCGGTCGTCTACCAGTAAGAGGAGAACTTGCTGAAGAAACAGATTTAATTGCAGAATTTGGTACTTTTCGTCGTGCCTTTCAAGTAATTATCCAAGCAACAAACTATCAAGAATGGGATGAAATAACAGATAAACGTCGTCAAGATTTGTTAGTATATCTAGCCTTAACTAAATTCGGGAATCGACCAAAATTTTCCCAATTATCAGTAGTAGTGAGAAATGATATTAAAGCTTTATTTGGTAGTTACACTAAAGCTTGTACCTTAGGGGATTTAATGTTATTTAGTTTGGGTAATTCTGACTTAATTAGTAAATGTTGTCAAAATAGTTATATTGGCTATAAATCTGCATCTGCTAATTCTTTATTGGTTCATATTTCTGCTGTCCCAAAACTTGACCCCTTGCTACGACTTTATGAAGGCTGTGCTAATCGTACAATTGGTAGATTAAATGAGGCAACTATCGTTCAATTTGATCATAAACTACCAATCATATCTTATTTATTTTATCCCGAATTTGATAGAGAAGCTCACCCACTTTTATATACAACTATGAATATTGATTTGCGAGACTTGAGTGTCAGCTATAAGGATTATACAAATGAATATAATCCACCAATCTTGCACAGAAAAGATGCTTTAGTAACCCCAGATTATCCACACTATAAAAAATTTGCTAAACTTACAGTTCAAGAAGAAGATAGAGGACTTTTAGATAATTTAAAACAAATTCAAAATAGACTGGGATGGCTAAAATGTTTAGAGGAAAATTTTGCAGAAATTAAAGGTCATCGTGTTTATTGGCGTACTAATGTTGACCCTTATCAGTTAAAAATATTAAAGTCTGCTGATGCTGCTCGGAAGCGCAGAAGAAAACAACAACTAAATCAGAAATAAATAATTTAGCTGCTGAAGATATTTTATACCAAGCATGAAAAAAATGTTACAAATAGATGGAGAGAGAGGAAGAAGGGGAGATGGCAGGGCCGTTTTATTCTGAAATTTGGGGGTCGCCTAAGCTATAATTAGTGTTATAGTCATTCCAAATAAGAATGGGATACTTTTTCAGCTAAAAACCCTTTCACAGCAAGAAAATCTTGTCTCAATCTAAATCAGAATGACTATAGATGTTATGATCAGGGTAAAAAAGAATGCTTTATTTTCTTGAAACTAGGGAATAGGATTGAGAAATAAATAGTAATCCCGCTCTTGGCAAACGAATCCCTAAAAACATTGCTCTTACTTACTTATTATTGATTACGTATTATTTACAGGACTTACGCAACGGTACTAATTGTAGTGGCAATTTCTTGAAAAAGAAAAATTTATGCGCCATATATAGCGCTACTGCGTAAGCCCTGATTTAATAACTAAAGTTTTGAAAGTTTTGAGGCATGTCTTGGGGTATTTTTGGGAATTAGTCAAGACTCATACAAGTACACTAATTAGGGCTTGCTGATTAAATCAAGACTTACGCAAAGGTACTATATATAGAGCCATGGTGCGTTACGAAGTGCGCAATTTAAGTCGCGAAGCGTTAGCGCCGCTTTGCGTCAGCAAAACAGACCATACTGGACTGACACACCTAAAAATGTAGGTTGGGTAGAACAAAGTGAAACCCAACAAAGGTTTATTATGGTTAGGTTTCGTCCCTAAACCCAACCTACCCTTATTACACCATTTTAGCTATGTCGGTCTACTACGAATAGCGTTTATGGGTAAGTCCTATAAATATTAAAGCATGGGCACATCATGGCTTCAGCATTTTTAGGAGCGAAAAAAAGTGTCTAGTTTTCGATCCTGAGAGCTCAAAAAGTTAGTATTTTAGACGCTCCCTAGGCATAAAATTTAAGGTATAAATATAAATATATCCGACTACCTCCTCTATCAATTTCCCGTTTCTCTGTAGGGACGTTGGATGCAACGTCCCTACATCTTCTCCTGGAAGATATTAAGGAAGGTTCCCCTACTCCTGAAAAAGACTTTTTCAGCAAGCCCTAATTATAGTGGTCATATCTAGAATAATTACAAATTATGTACCATATATATTTGTATTTGTACTGGTTGACATCCTCTCCGGTCTAAAGGCACTGGGTAACAACCGAGCCTTAGCCCCTCGGCGGGTTGACATTTCACAGGCTGCTGCCACTTTGGCAGTAGTCTGGCTGCTGGCCTCAATGTCAGTTTTTTGTCTCGCTATGCCCACCCGCGACTAATATATTTTTTGTGAACTAAAAAGCAAGAAGGACTAAGCCAGTGAAAAAAAATCAACTAAAAAGTCGCCCGCTTATGGGCGAGGCTTTAAACCCTATTTTTCGGTAAGTCTTGTTGATATGATATCAAGTCTCATTAATTTATAATAAATCAGCTACTTTTAGTCCTCTTTGGATAGCTTTTGCTGTGCAGTCAAGAAATTTATTTCTTGGCTAATAAAAAACGTGATAGTTTTCAATAGTAGGAATGTATTAACTATAACTTAAAACCAATGAATAAATTATTTGAAAAACTGAATACCCAGGTGACAATTTTGGGAAGTATTATCGCTATTCTTTGGATTGTACAAATTATTAATGCCGAATTTTTAGGAGGAAAACTGAATTATTATGGAGGAATTCATCCTCAAAGTTCTATAGGAATTACTAGTATTTTTTCTGCTCCATTTTTGCATGGTAGTTATGCTCACCTAGTAGCTAATATTGTGCCTCTAATCACTCTAGGATGGTTAATCATGCTACGGGGATTTGGTGATTTTTTCTTTGTGAGTATTGTTACTATAATTATTAGTGGTCTAGGTATTTGGTGTTTTGGTTCTCCAGGTTCTATTCATATCGGTGCTAGTGGATTAATTTTTGGTTATTTTGGTTATTTGTTACTTCGAAGTATATTTGACTTTAGTATTTTATCGGTTATATTTGCCTTAACTGCTGGTTTTCTTTATAGTGGTTTAATTTGGGGTATTTTGCCTTCCGATCCTAATATATCTTGGGAAGCACACTTGTTTGGTTTTCTCGGTGGGATATTTGCTGCTCAACTTTTAGGGAAACGCAAAAAGAATAGTTAAGCATTCAGCTATTGATAATTGGCACTCTACAATGAACAGATATATGAATAAAATAGGTAAGCATTCATTTGATATGATCAAACTGTAGCATTACTTTCGAGAAACAGTATTAGCAGATATTTTGGATAAAATTTGGATAAAATAGTGTGTAGTCAATATGAAGAACACTATCAGTCTGAGATGTCTCTATCTATATCCTCTACTTCGCTTACTGCTTGAAAAAACTTTTTCTAATAAACCTTAATTATATATGAATTTACCTTCTTTTCTGTGGCTGTGGAAAATAGCAGCTTGGTCTATGGGTCTTTCTCTGTTTGCTTATTCATTATTAGCTGTAAGTGGGGGCTGGATGTTTTTTGCCCGCCATAACAAACAAAAACGCCCTAAATGGTTACGACCCTTTCATTACATTATCGGAGGAATAATGGTATTTTTAGTAATTTTCTTAATGGCAATTGGTTTAGTAGGAACTATTGGCTATTATGGTAACTTAGGTCATTCTGCTCATTTACCTGCTGGTTTAACTGTTGTAACATTGGTGTTAGTTTCTGCTTGGAGTACAACTCAAATTAATTCCAAACAACCTTGGGCGCGATCGCTCCATATTACGACTAATATTATTCTGTTATTTAGTTTCGCAACAGTATCTTTGACAGGTTGGAGTGTTGTACAGAAATATTTGCCTTGAAGTGAGTTTATACAGTAATCATACTACATTGAGCCTTGATTGATTCTCTCTGTAATGTTCTTTTAGTATAGATGGCATACTGTAGAGATTTTTTTGTTTTGCGATCAGGGAACGACAATACAAAGATTGTAATGTGTTGAGTAAATCTGATGGTAACATTTCTGTAGTTTCTAACAATTCCACCAGACTAATAGGTTGATTTTTTGTTATTAAGACTGACAGAGTTTGTTTTTCTGCTTGGGAGAGGCGATCGCATTGCTGTTGTAAACTATCTTTCAAATCTTCTGGTAATAAGATGGTAGCATCAGGCAATAACTCAATCAAATTTTCTTCCAATTCTTGAATTTGAGTTGCCACAATTTTTAACCATAGAGGGTTGCCTTGATAAAGGTGAATGAGTTTTTCTGAATTTTCAATTTTTGCCAAACCATAGTCTCTGAGCATTTCTTTGGCGCTATTGATATCTAAACCAGTCAGTTGCAAAATAGGAATGATAGTTTTCTTGCTTTTGAGTTGGAGTAGTTTAACTGGTTCCCAAGCTATTAATAACAGAGAACTTTGATGGGATAGTTTTTCTATCTGTTTGAAAAAGTACAGGACTTACGCCAAGACACTATATATAGCGCATGACAATTTCGACGAACTTCACTATAGTCTCGTGCGATACGGCTAACGCCATGCTCCGCGATCGCCTAACTATTTTTATTCAAAAAACCTTTAGTTTTTCAAGTCAAATAACTTTCATTTTAATTGAAGGATGTTTCAATTGGTCGGTCAGATATTTTGATAATAATTCGTGCTTAACTTGATAAATATTTTTGCCTATTTTTAAAGCAAATCTTTTTAAGAGGTTCCACACTAACATTGCACAAGCAATGTAATTTTTCTGAATTATTCGCAGACGACACTGACAACATCCTAAACCTGTTAATTGCTTAATTTATCTGTGAAATTCTTCGATTTTCCATCGAGTTTGAAATTTAAACTCTACATCATTTTTTGATGATTGAGTTAAGTCATTAGTAACAATATATTCTGTTCTGTTGGCAGATACAGTAGCCCAAAATATTTTCACCTTTTTGCAGAGTGGAAACCCTTTAATTTTAATTATTTTTCCTGAAGATTTTTCAGCTT
>JAKQYF010000013.1 GCA_023356535.1 Trichodesmium sp. MAG_R03
GGAATAGAGATTTCATCTTTAAGGGCAGTTGGCCTGTTGGTAAAGTTATCATTTTTTATTTTACCTACAAGTTGATTAAACGACTACCTTTTTTAAAAGCTTATTTTTCGGAAAATAGTTTTTTCTGGTTCTCAAGAAGCGATCGCTCCGCCGTTTGAATGACAACTAATAACTGAAGATTTAAATTAAGCGATCGCCCACTCTTAAATATTCCAGCTTAGAAGTTAGACCAAATATTCCGCTTTTCCTATTTCCCAGCATATTTTATGTTGGGTTTCCTGAGGTCAACCCAACCTACAACCTAATAATAAATAATGACTTAAATTACGCGATCGCCCACTCTTAAATATTCCAGCTTAGAAGTTAGACCAAATATTCCGCTTTTCCTATTTCCCAGCATATTTTATGTTGGGTTTCCTGAGGTCAACCCAACCTACAACCTAATAATAAATAATGACTTAAATTAAGCGATCGCCCACTCTTAAATATTCCAGCTTAGAAGTTAGACTAAATATTCCGTAGGTTGGGTAGAGCTCGCGAAACCCAACACCATTTTTTCGGGAGCTCAAAAACAATTTGTCAGAATTAGTAACACAAAAATTAGACCAATTCCCCAGCATATTTAGTGCAACTCCAAGAATGGAGGCTGCTTCTTTGGGCCTGACATATTTATATTTTTATATTTACATTTTTTTATCCAATTTTAGCACATTTTCTGATTTTTAGAGCGATTTAGATAGAAAATTAATAATTTGTTACCAACTCTATAAAACCTGATAAAGTTTGGGCTCCACCAGAATGTATTACGAGTGCGTTACCAAAATTTTCTTGTTTAATCTTATTTAATGCTATCGGTATAGATTTTCCGCTATAAAGTGGATCAGTCAAAATACCATATTCTCGACTTAGCATTTTGATATTTTCTTTTAGAGAATTTGTTAACCCACCAAAAGATTTAGATTCTGATAGTGTTATGACATCATACGGTATTTTGATGAGAACATTAGGAAATAGGTGTTTAAAGCTTGCTAGTATTTTTTCAAAATACTCTTTATTTTCAAAAAGACTTATAATGTAAAGTTTTCCAGTAAAATTTTTCAAAGAAAGTCCATAATAGAGGCCTACAAAACTCATTCCTGTACCAGCATCAATAAAAATTTCTTGATAGATTTTTATGTCTATATCAAAAGCTAGAGTCATAGAACCAGGTAAAGCAGATTCATGAAATGACCCTTCAGGTAAAAAAACAATCTTTTCCCCTGAAGTCTCTAATCTATGGCATATCTCATCAATCTTTTCTCTTCTATTTTTCCAATCTTTTCTTTCTAGGGTAATTTTTGAATTCTCCTGAGCTAACAATTTAATTAGCTTTTTGTTTACAGCCCAGTCTGAATAACCTTTTTTTAAGATAAGTGTGTATTTAATTTGATATTCATTAAATAACTGACACATTCCGGCTATGTTGTTTGAAAACTCTGACCCCTCTGTCACGACATGACTAAATCCCCTACTTTTAATGTAAGGAATTATAGACGAAAATTTTCGGTACTTAGACCCTGAAATTCCGCAAGATAGTTCATCATCTCGTTTGATCCCAATTTGTTTGCCTTCAAAGATAATTTTAGAAACCCTTGAAGAAAGAGGAAAATCAAGAAGGCATTCATCACCAAATATGTTTTTTATTTCAGAATACATTACTTTTTTTCAGCGACCTTTTCTCAAGGTTACCTCTCCGTCAAAAACATAAAGATTCAGGTTAAGTCTATGCTCCTTATAAAATCAGTTGCTTTTGTTATCAAACTTTGACCTACAGAAGTTTTCATGTCGGTAGACCACAGTAGAGACGTTCCATAACAAAAATGCGTTTTCCTGACGGAATGCTGCGCAAACATGTCGCGTAAGCGTTTCATGTCCGCTCTTAGCGGAAAACGTCCCTACAAGGTTTTAGTTATGGCGATGTAGTTCATCAATTTGAAAAGCATTGTAATATCCAGGACTTACGCAAATTTACCTTGAAAACGCCATATGTAGGGGCGAATAGCATTCGCCCTCACCCTCGTGTAGTGCCCGTGCGCAAGTCCTGATCAAGTCATGATAATGTAAAAGTGGATAAAAATTTTAGGACTTACGCATTAACACCATTGGTAGGGTGTGTTTTGCTGACGCAGAGCTGCGCTAACGCTTCGCGACATGAAAAGCACGCTTCGTCACACACCCAAACTCTATATATAGTACCTTTGCGTAAGTCCTGATTTTGTTAGAAAAGCCAAAAGTTTAGAGCAGTTTTGAGGTCAAGGGCTAAACTTTGAACTTTTGACTTGTGGGTAATCCTAATATAGGTAGGCAAAATTACATCATACCAGGCATACCCATGCCGCCCATGCCGCCCATGCCGCCCATGCCGCCCATGCCGCCCATGCCGCCCATGCCGCCATCCATATCAGGCCCAGCAGCTTTCTTCTCAGGTTTCTCAACGACCACAGCTTCAGTAGTTAATACCATACCAGCAATAGAACCAGCATTTTGCAATGCGGAACGTACCACCTTCGCCGGGTCAAGAAGACCAGCAGCAATCATATCTTCATATTCACCACTGATAGCATTGTAACCAACACTAAAATCAGTGGAGCCTACCTTCTCTACAACTACCGAACCCTCTACACCAGAATTATCAGCAATTTGACGTAAAGGTGCTGCTAAAGCACGCTTCACAATATCAGCACCAATTTGCTCCTCCTCATTTAAACTCTTTTTTAGTTCTTCTGCCTGAGTAGACAAGTGAATTAAGGTAGTACCACCGCCAGGGACAATACCCTCTTCGACAGCAGCTTTTGTCGCATTCAAAGCATCCTCAATGCGTAGCTTCCTATCCTTAAGTTCAGTCTCTGTAGCAGCACCAACTTTAATTACTGCCACCCCACCAGCTAATTTAGCGATCCGCTCTTGTAATTTTTCTTTATCATAATCAGAGTCAGTCTCGTCAAGCTGTCTCCGAATTTGACCGATCCGTTTGTTCACTTCTTCTGCTGTTTCTCCACCAGCAACAATAGTAGTGTTATCTTTGTTAATAGAGATTTTGCGAGCAGTACCCATCATTTCTAAGTCTACCATGTCTAAACTCAGGCCGACCTCTTCCGAGATTAATTGACCACCTGTGAGAATAGCAATATCTTGGAGCATTGCTTTACGGCGATCGCCAAAACCAGGAGCTTTCACAGCAGCAACATTCAATACACCCCGTGCTTTATTAACAACCAAAGTTGCCAAAGCTTCCCCTTCAATATCCTCAGCCATAATCAATAAAGATTGACCAGTACGAGCCACCTTTTCCAGTACGGTTACCAAATCCTGAATAGAAGAAATTTTCTTATCAGTAATTAAGATGCGAGCATTTTCAAACTCCACTACCAACCGCTCTTGGTCAGTAACAAAATAAGGGGAAATATAACCACGGTCAATTTGCATTCCTTCCACAACTTCTAAATCTGTAGAAAGAGACTTAGATTCTTCAACAGTAATTACCCCATCCTTGGTAACTTTATCCATTGCATCAGAAATCATTTTCCCTATCTCTGCATCACCACCGGCAGAAACCGTAGCAACTTGAGCGATCGCCTCTCCTTCTACTGGTTTAGCAACTATTTCTATTTCTTTAACTAGCTGATTAACAGTTTTCTCAATCCCTTTGCGGACTGCTACTGGGTTAGCGCCAGCAGCTACATTTCTGAGACCTTCTTTAATCATAGATTGAGCTAAAATAGTAGCCGTAGTTGTGCCATCTCCAGCAATATCCTTAGTTTTAGATGCCACTTCTTGAATTAATCTAGCTCCAGTATTTTCTAGAGGGTCTTCCAGTTCAATATCCTTAGCTACGGTAATTCCATCATTAACAATCTGGGGGGCACCAAATTTTTTCTCTAGTAATACATTTCTACCCTTTGGGCCCATAGTAATCTTTACTGCATCAGCTAGAGTATTGATACCTCGCTCTAGAGAGCGTCTAGATTTATCATCAAATTCTACAATTTTGGCCATATACATTCTCCTTATTGCTTCCAAATAAAAATTTAGCACTCTATACTATCGAGTGCTAGTTCGTGGAAACCGTACATTTAAAAGTTAAAAGTCAAAAGTCAAAAGGCAAAAGTCAAAAGACTCTTTTGATCAAACCCTAACTAGCCTTCCGCTTCACTCCAAACATTCTTTCAAAACTCATCGATGCAACACCAATAATTACCAGTATCATGCCAAAAATTTGTTTTACCCCTAATACTTCTCCAATAGTAAAAAATGCAAGTAAAGCAGTTAAAACTGGACCAAAAGTACCAATAGTAGATGCTCTTACCGCTCCTGCAAATTTAATAGCAAAACTATTTAATACATAACTAGAAAGTGTTAAAATTCCCAGAATAATACCACCAACGATTAAGCTAGACCACATAGTAGGATTAAAACTAGCAGACCATTCTACAGGTTTAGGCATCATCATTCCCAAAGCAGAAAATACAAAAATTCCAGCAAAATTAATTAAACTAAAAGGAATAGGATGAAGCTTTCCTGCTGACATTTGTGTTAGTAAAACATATCCAGAAAAAGTAATACTAGCAAATACTCCAGCTATAACTCCTTGTTGATAATTACCAACTCCATTAGGAAGAACTAAAATTCCTCCCAAAGCAATAATAACCATCGCACAAATTCTGACAATAGAAGGGCGATCGCCAAATAATCCCCAAGAAAATAAAACAGTAATAATTGGATAAATAAAGAAAATTGTAACCGCAATACCAGTAGCTATATTACCAATCGAAATATATATTAATATCTGAGATAAAAACAAAAAGAAAGAACTAGCAATAATTTTCCACCACAAAGAAAAATCTTTAGATTTGATAAAACCCTCAATATCACTCCAAACAGCAGGATACAAAAATGTCGCTATTATAGGCATCAATAAAATTACTACAACTTGCCGTAGTAATAAAATTAATAAAGAACTCCAAACATCAGGATTAATTAATCCTGGCATTGAAAATAAACCACCAAAAACTTGATGTGGTTGTGGTGGTGTATTGAAAATAATCTTGATACAAACATTAAAAAAAGATAGCACTACTGCTGAAAGTACAGCTAAAATCAAACCAATTTGAATTTGAGAAGGAAGCTTCTGAAGTTTCGCTGTAGATTGAGACTTGCTTATTAGTTTTGTTTTTCGGGACTCAACAGAAATTAATGTTTCACCAGAAGCATTATCCACTAAATTCCTAGAGCCAGACTGAGAAGTTTGAGAATTTCCTGATGAAACTAAATTATCTCTTTCTAGCTGTTCCTGAAGACGGCTGACCAAACTTTCTAAAATAACCTCACCCTGCTGTTGCATACCACGCATATTATTTAGTTGCACAGAAAGGTCACTTTCGTAACTGTCCAACTCTTGTTTTAGGGCCTCAAATGTTCTATTCAAAGTAGCAGACAAGGAATATCCCAACTCATTAGCAGACTCATCGTAGTTATCTGGAGGATTAGTCATTGGTAATTTTCCTTCTGGAAAACCACCTTGTTGCAATCCTGGGTTAACATTCTCCCTTAACTCTCTAATTTTATGGCCTAACTGTTGTTGCAAATTATTGGCCATTACTTGGGCCAATTGTTTAAGCCATAATTGTTGCTGAGCTATTTGTCGCTGAGAAAGAGATTCCAGTTGTTGAGCTTGTAAATGTTCATATTGTTTTCTTAATCTACTGACATCCTGATTCAGCTCTTCTTTCTCTAATCTTAATCTATTTACATCTTCCCCTAACTGAGTTGTCAAATTTTGACGAAAACTGTCCAAATCTTGAATAACTAATTTCAGAACTTCTTCTATTGATTGAGGAGTTTCAGCTCCTTGATTTGAAGGTTGAGTATCCATTTTCCGTTCCATCTTTGCTAACCTAACCTCACAATATTCTTAATTGCTTTATCCTAGAAGTCTCGGCATTTCTCTGTTTCAGAGAAAAACCCCTTCTAAATTCTAAATTCTAAATTCTAGCTTAATTAAATGCAGTCCAATTAACAGAGTGAATATTTTTGGTTAATCTAGCCAATCTCCCCATCACTCCATCACTAATACTTAATCTATATTCCCTAATCTTTGATATATAATAATAGATTGTAAGTTTGAAAAAATATAATGAAAGCCCAAGAAATAATTTCCTCAATTGAAGCTGAAGAAATAGAAAAATTCAAGCAAAACTTGAAAAAAAAGATTCCCTTACTCTATGTAGGTGACACAGTAAAAATCGGAGTCAAAATTATAGAGGGGGGAAAAGAACGAGTCCAGCCCTACGAAGGTACTATTATAGCTATGCGAAATGGAGGAATCAACGAAACTATTACAGTTCGTCGTATTTTTCAAGGTGTAGGGGTAGAAAGGGTATTCTTGATCCATTCTCCTAGGATTGCCAGTATTAAGTTAATCCGTCGAGGTAAGGTGCGTAGAGCTAAACTCTACTACTTAAGAGATCGTATTGGCAAGGCCACCCGCGTGAAGCAAAGATTTGATCGTTCTTTATAGTTTGAAAAAGAATCTCAAAAATTTTCTCCCACTTGATAAAAAATTATGTTAGACTAAGACAGATAATGAGGTTGCTTAAATTAAGTCTAACATCTCTAATATGCGCCTTTAGTTCAGTTGGTAGAACGCAGGTCTCCAAAACCTGATGTCGGGGGTTCAAGTCCTCCAGGGCGCGGTGGATTCATGAAAAACCAAAAACACAGAAGTTGGGGGTATCAAATATTCTCTGGCCAGAACAAATTAGCCCTGCCCTTTGAGATGAACTTTGACTTTTAATTCTGTAGCATAAAATTATGCTATAATTTATACGTGGCAGGTTCTAAGTATGAATGAAGTATAAATATAAAATATAAAATCTTTGTATTTTGTAGATATCTTGTCTACTACAACTAAGATTTGATTGTATGAACAGTTGAAGAACATTACAAATATTAGGGGGAGGAAATAAATTCTTGTGGCCAAAAAAGAAGGAATAGGAGTACAAGAAAATAAAGAAGGTTTAAATCCTGTAACTTTTTTCCAAGAAACAAAAGAAGAACTAGATAAAGTAGTATGGCCAAGTAGAGAGCAATTAATAAGTGAGTCTGTAGCCGTATTATTGATGGTTATTCTATCAGCAACAATCATTTACTTAGTAGATGAACTTTTTAGTTGGGCAGCTGGGGTGGTGTTTGGATGAATTTATATTCAGAAGAAACACAAGATACAATACAATTAGACCAAGGAGAAGAAAAAACTACAGAGTTTGCTAAAGGAGAATTGCGATGGTACGCAGTACAAGTAGCTTCTGGTTGCGAGAAGCGGGTTCAGAGTAATTTAACCCAGCGTATTCAAACTCTTGATGTTGCAGACAAAATATTTAAAATAGAAATACCTCACATAGCTGCAATTAAGCTTCGTAAAGACGGTAGTCGCCAACATAGTGAAGAAAAAGTTTTTCCTGGGTATGTATTGGTACAAATAAAGCTAAATTGGCAGGAGGAACAAAAAGAATGGAGAATTGATGATGAAGCATGGCAAGTAGTCAAAAGTACCCCAAATGTGATTAACTTTGTAGGAGCTGAACAAAAGCGCCCCTACGGAAGAGGTCGTGGCCATGTTAAGCCATTACCTCTAAGTCCTTCAGAGGTAGAAAGGATCTTTAGGCGAGCTCAAGAGCAAGAGCCATTGCTAAAAATAACAGTGGCAGAAGGAGACTATGTTACAGTACTTTCTGGACCATTTAAAGACTTTGAAGGTCATGTGATTGAGGTAAGTCCAGAAAGAAGTAAATTGAAGGCGCTATTATCCATTTTTGGACGTGATACGCCGGTAGAATTAGAGTTTAATCAGATAGAAAAGCAGAAGTAATGGCAAAAAAAGTCGTGGCAGTTATTAAGTTGGCTATTAAGGCAGGAAAAGCTAATCCTTCTCCGCCAATTGGCCCAGCTTTAGGTCAACATGGTGTAAATATCATGGCGTTTTGCAAAGAATATAACGCTAAAACTGCAGAGCAAGTGGGTACAGTGGTACCAGTAGAAATCTCAGTTTATGAAGACCGTAGTTTTACTTTTGTTTTGAAGACTCCACCTGCAGCAGTATTAATCAAAAAAGCAGCAGGTGTAGAACGTGGTTCAAATGAAGCACACCGGACAAAGGTAGGCTCTATTACACAAGCTCAACTCCAAGAAATTGCCCAAACAAAAATGCCAGACCTCAATGCTAATGACATTGAAGCTGCAATGAAAATTGTGGCAGGTACAGCAAGAAATATGGGTATTACGATCACTGATTGATCAATAAAATTAATCACTGACAATACTAATTAATCTACATTAATTCACAGTAGAAATCAAAGCAAAAGTAAATTGATATAGGGGGAGAAGCAGAGCTTCGCTAAGTACCCCAGGAGGATTAAATGCAAAAAAAAATCTCTCGTAGATTACAAGAATTGAGAAAAAAAGTGGAAGAGCGACCTTATGAACCAAAAGAAGCACTCCAACTTTTAAAAGAAACAGCTACAGCAAAATTTCCAGAAGCCGCAGAAGCTCATATCCGTTTAGGAATAGATCCTAAATATACAGATCAACAACTACGAACTACAGTATCCTTGCCAAAGGGGACAGGTCAAACTATCCGAATTGCTATAATTGCCAAAGGTGAGAAAGTTAAGGAAGCTCTGGAAGCTGGAGCAGACGTAGCAGGTTCAGAAGACCTGATTGAACAAATTAGCAAAGGTACGATGGAATTTGACAGGTTAATCGCTACACCAGATATGATGCCTCAGGTAGCTAAACTAGGTCGTTTACTAGGACCGAGAGGTTTAATGCCATCTCCTAAAGGTGGTACTGTAACTTTTGACTTGACTCAGGCAATTGACGAATTTAAAGCTGGTAAGTTAGAATTTAGGGCAGACAGAACCGGAATTGTTCATATCATGTTTGGTAAGGCTTCTTTTTCAGTAGAAGATTTACTCCTAAATTTAAAAGCTCTACAAGAGTGTATTGACCGCAACCGTCCTTCTGGAACAAAGGGTCGTTATTGGCGTACTATATTTGTATCGGCAACGATGGGGCCTTCAATTGAAATTGAAGTTAACTCCCTACGGGATCTGAAATTAACTGAAGTGGCTTAATTTAAAAAGCGATCAGCACTCAGCAATGATCAATTTGGGAATGAGAATTAAATAAAGTCCAGAATTTTTTTGAAATAACTCAGATGATATGGACTTTAGGCAATTTAACTTATGTAAATAATAAAACCCTCATTCCTTAAGTGAGTTAGATAAATTAGTTTGATGTCAACAGGACTTACCCAAATCAACCAAGAAATCGAGGCTTATGGCCCTGATTATTGGCCCTAATTATTGTTAAAACTACCAAATTTCTTAGATCAGCCCGGTTTCTGCGTAAGTCCTGGTAAATTAAAAAAGCTGAAAACTATTTAAAAAACCTAAATTAAAGAGCTGTAGACAGCAGGTGCTAATAGCTTAATTTCCTGCCGAGGTTCAAGAATTAATGATTCAAAGATAACAATAAAGGGTTTTGTCAAAACCCCTAGTTTAATTGGTTGATTTGGATTTTATAATTCTTAGCCCTGGCAGATACCAATATCTGTCAGGGGTTTTGATTTGGATATTACTGAGGGGTTTGTGTCAATTAGGACTTAATTTTATCTAAATGTTGGCAGAAGACCCGCGCTCTCCCGTAGGGGAGGGTCGGGATGAATGCCAATCAATCTTGAGGATGTGAAACACAAACGATTCTATTGGACATGATACAGCCAATTCTACCAAGGTGGAGGTATACCTATCGCGGGCCAGATGCCCGCACTGGGAACATTTAATTTTTAATATCTGTACTTTGTATACTTGGAATTTGCTGTAAATTTGCAGCACGAAATAAATTGGAAAGGGTCAAGAATATCCTCGTAAAGCTAATTTGTCAAGGAGGTGATAAATATGGGCAAAACTCAAGAACAAAAACAGAAAATGTTGGCAAATATCAAGCAATACTTGAGTGAAAGTCAGTTAACCTTGGTGATTGATTATCAAGGACTATCTGTTGCAGAGATTACAGACCTGCGTCGACGACTAATACCTACAGGTAGTATTTGTTCAATTACTAAAAATACTTTGATGGGAATTGCCGTTAGAGAAGATAGCAACTGGCAACCTATGGAACAGTTGCTTGCAGGTTCTAATGCTTTCCTCTTCTTGAAGGATGATATTGGTAGCGCAATTAAGGCATACCAAGAATTCCAAAAAGCTAGCAAGAAAACTGAATTTAAGGGTGGCGTCATGGAAGGGCGACTGCTGGATCAAGATCAAGTCAAAGCGATCGCTGATCTGCCATCTAAGGAAGAGTTACTGGCTCAAGTAGCTGGTGCCATTAACAGCATAGCTACTAAATTTGCTATTAGTCTGAATGCTGTACCTACCCAACTTGCTACTGGTATTAATGAGGTTCCAGCTTCTGTAAACAGAGCTATTAAAGCTATCTCAGACAAAGAGCAAGGTGATGCTGCCTAATATTGTACTATGTCCTAAGTCAGAAGCCTTGGAGTCAGAAGTAATCTCTGACTAGGTTTGAAAATTTAGGGATATCTGCGCCCTTAACTTCGAGTGCTGTACAAATAAAATGATTTTTTGGCTGATATTTTATCAATTATAGGACTTACCTATGAACACTATTGGTAGGGTGTATTACCCCTAGGATAAGGGACCAATGATCTATATATAGTACCTTTGCGTAAGTCCTGAAATAGTCAAAATTATCGCAAACAAATAACTGTTAACTCACAACAAATAGGAGATTAATAATGTCTGCAAAAACTGACGAAATTCTTGAACAACTTAAATCACTGTCTCTGTTAGAAGCATCTGAATTAGTGAAACAAATTGAAGAAGCTTTTGGTGTTAGTGCTGCTGCTCCTGCAGGTGGTATGATGATGCCTATGGCTATGCCAGGAGCACCTAGTGCAGCAGCAGCGGAACCAGAAGAAGAGCAAACAGAGTTTGATGCAATTCTGACTGAATATCCCTCAGACAAGAAAATTGCTATTCTAAAAATAGTCCGCAGTATTACAGGTTTGGGTTTGAAAGAAGCAAAAGAGCTGGTAGAATCTACACCTAAGGCACTTAAAGAAGGAATTTCCAAAGAAGCTGCTGAAGATATTAAGAAACAATTAGAAGAAGCAGGAGCTAAAGTAGAAATTAAGTAGTTATCTAAAGTTAGTCTTTTGGGCGCTCCCTAGGCATAAAAATCAAGGTACAAATATATCCGACTACCTCCTCTCTCAATTTCCCGTTCCTCTGTAGGGACGTTGCATAACAAAAATGCGTTTCATGTCGCTAAGCGTTACGTCCCTACTTCTCCTCCTGGAAGATATTAGGGGTCGCTCCCCTACTCCTAAAAAAAACTTTTTTAGCAAGCCCTAAGTATTTATGCTCAATATTTTTCTGAGAATTTGACTCTTGAGAAAGGTCAATGAAGATAATTTATACAGTATAAATACTTACCAAGTTACCATAGCAAGCTAGGGATTTTATAGTAAAAGGACTTACCCAAATTCACCTTGAAAACGCTATATGTAGGGGCGAATGGCATTCGTCCTCACCCTTGTGTAGTGCTCCTGGGCAAGTCCTGAATAATTTTTATGTTACAAATTAAAATACGGAATTTAGGTTAATGGGCAGTATTTCTGTCTCTAACAATAACACTCGCCCAATAACCCTACTTTCAGAATATTCCTGTTGCAACGCATTTAAACAAGCACTCGCTGACTCAGCAGGCACCGTAGCAAGCAACCCACCAGAAGTTTGCGGGTCAAACAACAATGGATAAAGAGGGTGCCAACTCCCTTGTTCCCGATTTTGAATTGATGCAGATAGTTGCAAATTTTCTGGATACAGAGAACTAAAAATACCTTGTTCCAAAGTTTCAGCTACTCCTGGCAATACAGGAATAGCTTCCATGTCTAATTCCACAGCCACTCTTTGCCTTTTCAGCATTTCCAATAAATGTCCGACTAATCCAAATCCAGTCACATCTGTACAAGCAGTCGCACCATACTCTAATAATAACTGGGCAGCATTCTGATTAGAAACCAACATTGATTTAATAGCACTTTCAATCCAGCGCCCCTTTGCCTTGAGACGCATATCTGCAGCAAATAATGTTCCTATTCCCAAAGCTTTCGTTAATATCAGCACATCTCCCGGTTGCATCCCTCTCTTGTGTAATAGTTTTTCTGGTGAGGCTAAACCATTACAGGTAAGACCAAAAGCAAGTTCTTCTGCCTCTGTTGTATGACCACCTATTAAAACAGCACCCGCTTCATTCAAAACTTCCGTTGCTCCTAATAACAATTGATATAAAGTATCTTCCTGTTTAGTCGGAGCAGCGTAGGGAATAGTAGCGATCGCTAACCCACTCTGAGCCATTGCCCCCATAGCAAACAAATCACTCAAACAATGATTAGCTGTAATTTTTCCCAACAAATACGGGTCATCGACCAACCCCCGAAAATAATCTATCGTCTGCACCATTACCCTATCCCTTGGCACCCTAACCACCGCAGCATCATCAGGTGTATTCATACCAATCAAAATATCATCCCTCTTAATTTCCTGTGGAATTTTCTCCAGCACATTTTCCAAAACTCTACTACCTACTTTTGCTCCACAACCAGCACAGAATATCTGGAAATCTTTTCTTCTACCTTCTACCTTTTGCCTTCTGCCTTCCATTTTAAGATTAGAGAATTGATCCATAAATTTACGGTCAATGTGGTCTTTCCAACGCCAGAGTAACCGATGAGGACCAAAACTTATCCTTCCACGGGAAGCAATCGCTTGTTGGTCACCAGTGCCAATCAAAATCAGGAAATTTTTCTGAGGTATAAATGACTTGAGAACTTTTCTCTGGAGAGCACGTTGCAAATTTTCAAACAAAGGTTGTCCCTGTCGCACTGCAAACACACCAGCTTTAGGACGAACATGATTCACCATTGTTGCCACATCTCCTGCTGCAAAAACTTGGGGATGAGAAATTGACTGTAATTGATCATTGACTAAAATAAAACCTCTCCCATCTGTTGCCAAACCTGCTTTTTGTAACCAAGGAGCTGCTGATGCTTGAGTCACCCAAAAGAGAATATTACATTCTACTTCCAACCCTGAATCACAACAAATAATTTTGAGAGTGGAATATAAAGAATGAGGTGTTTTATTCGTGGAAAGATCGTATCCCCTTACCTCCCCAACATTTTCCTCTAAATGCAATACCACACTGCGACGTTTGAGAATTTTCTCAACTTCCTTTCCCACCGAATGATGATGGTTTGGTAATAATCTTGTCCCCCGCTGAAATAAATGCAATTCTAGATTATCAGTAGGTTGTTTAGCATGGCGATAAATTTGATGGATATGACTTTGCACCGCGAAAGCTAACTCTACTCCTCCAGCACCACCACCTACTATTCCGATCCGCATTTTCTGTGCTGGAGATGCAGAAACCATTGTAATTATTTCATGCCAATAGGCGAGAAATTTTGATATGGGTTTGACCGCAATAGCATATTCTTTTGCCCCTGGTACAGTTAAACTAGCGGGAGTGCTACCAATATCAATAGAAAGTAAATCGAAAGTTACAGGGGGGCGGTTAGCACAGAGTATCTGATTTTTGTCCAGGTCTAGACCTATAGCGCAGTTTACAAGTATTGTAGCCCCAGCAAATTTGGTCAGAGGAAGCAGATCGATGTGACATTGGTCAAAGTTATATAAGCCTGCCACATATCCTGGTAACATTCCAGAATAAGGAGTATGATATACATCTGTGATTAGAGTTAGTCTCACTCCTGGTATAGGGTTCATGGCAAATTTTCGGATAGCTATTGCATGACTATGACCGCCTCCTATAAGCACTAAGTCTGTTTCTTGTGGTATGGATAATTTCATTATGATTTATAATATTTTCAGGACCTACGCAGTACTGCTATATATGGTGTATAATTTTTCATGATTTGAAATACGACCACTACAATTATAGCAGTTGAATATTGAGCGAGGATATAGCTAAACGCTAAAACTTACAGGACTTACGCACAGGCACTACACGAGGGTGAGGGCGAATGCCATTCGCCCCTACATATAGCATTTTCAAGGTGAATTTGCGTAAGTCCTGACTTAGTCAGAGATTACTTCTGACTTCTGAGTTCTGACTTGCACATAGCGCTATAGTGCAATATTAGGGGCAACAAAATTGACTACTAATTTTGGATAATTAAAACCTCCTGTCCTGGGAGGTCCCCTTGAATAAAAATCCTGAAGTGCTAAAATCAATTGATACTTGACTTGAAAATAGGAACGACTAAACTGAATGTTAGATTGGGTTTCTGCTAATTTTTCTGATTTATTACAAAATATAGATGCTATCATTTTTTATAGTATTGGAGGAGACCAAGGCATACCAATTATTGTACTCTGGCTAATCAGTGGTGGTCTCTTTTTTACTATCCGAATGCAGTTTATTAATATTCGAGGGTTTAAACATTCTGTAGATGTTATTTTGGGCAAATACGATGATCCTAATGACGAAGGTGAAGTTTCACATGTTCAAGCTCTCGCTACTGCACTATCTGGTACCGTAGGACTAGGAAATATTGCCGGAGTTGCCATTGCTATTAGTTTAGGAGGACCGGGAGCAGCTTTTTGGATGACGATCGCAGGTTTCTTAGGAATGAGTACCAAATTTATTGAGTGTACCCTAGCTCAAAAATATCGCATTTTCAACCCAAATGGTACAGTTTCTGGAGGACCGATGTATTACCTGTCAATAGGTTTAGCCGATATAGGGCAAAAAAAATTAGGTCAAACCTTAGCAGGGATGTTCGCATTTTTCAATGTTTTGGCGGTACTGGGTACTGCAAGCATATTTCAATCGAATCAGTCTCAAGTCGCCGTTGCTAATATGCTACCATTTATTGCCGAAAAAACTTGGATCTATGGATTAGTTCTAGTATTAATAGTAGGATTAGTAATTATTAAAGGTATCCAACGTATTGCTGCAGTGGCTACTGCTATCGTACCTGCAATGTGTGGTATCTACTTTTTAGCTAGTTTATGGGTGATTTTATCTAACTTGACGATTATTCCCAATGCCTTAGCCAGCATCATTCACAGTGCATTTGTTCCCCAAGCTATGGCAGGTGGTTTTGCTGGGGCCTTAGTACAAGGTTTCCGTCGCGCCGCTTTTTCTAATGAAGCGGGGTTAGGTGTGGCAGCGATCGCTCATGCAACAGCGAAAACCGATGAACCTATTCGGGAAGGTATTGTCGCATTATTAGAACCATTTATTGATACTATCATCATCTGTAACATGACTGCTTTAGTAGTGATTATTACTGGAGCTTACAATAATCCTGAATTTGCTAATTTTAGTGGTTCTGCACTGACTTTAGCTGCTTTTAATTCTGCCATTGCCTGGTTTCCTTCTATTTTGACACTATGTATATTTTTATTTGCCTTATCTACTATAATTTCTAATAGTTACTATGGTCAAGTTTCCTGGCAATATTTATTTGGAGATGGCGGTGTAATTATATATAAAATCTTATTCTTAATAAGTGTTTTTATTGGTACAGTTACTAAACCAGAAGCAGTAATTCAATTTGCTGATGCTCTGAAAATAGCTCTCGCTTTTCCTAGTTTGCTCGGCGCTTATTTCCTCTGTGGTAAAGTAGCAACTGACCTCGAAAATTATATGAAACGTTTACACACAGGAGAAATACAGCAGATTTCGGGCCAATCAGATACAGATTAAATGGTGAAAATTATGTAGTGCGGGCATCTTGCCCGCGTTGGTGTACCTCATAACAATAGTTTTTTAGGAGAACTTTGTATTCTAATCTTTCCGAAAACGTTTTCAGCCTTTTCTTTCATCCTCAAAGTAATTCACCTGAAAAATTTAGACTTTTATGGTATAAGTGTTTAGTTAAGAAAAATACTTCATGGGTAAAGTTGAGAATGAAAAGAAAAACTTGGCTATATATACTCCTATTTATATTAATAGCAACTGTTATTTTAGCAATAAAACTAGAAAAAGAAGATAGTTTGATCAACAGCATCGATCAAGCTTTTTCGAGTTTTGTAAATGTAATATTTAACATCCTCTTCTTTAGTATCGGTGGTTTTCCTTTAATTATTTTATGGCTAATTATTGGAGCATTTTTTTTTACTATTAGAATGCAATTTATCAATATTCGTGCTTTTAAACACGCTATTGATATCGTTAGAGGTAAATATGATGACCCCAAAGATCAAGGAGAAGTTTCACATTTTCAAGCTTTGGCAACAGCATTATCAGGAACAGTAGGGCTAGGAAATATCGCCGGTGTAGCTGTAGCAGTGAGTATGGGGGGGCCTGGTGCTGTATTATGGATGACGATCGCTGGTTTTTTTGGGATGACTAGTAAATTTCTGGAATGTACTCTAGCTCAAAAATATCGCATTATTAAACCTGACGGCACTGTTTCTGGTGGGCCAATGCGGTACCTATCTGCAGGTTTAGCAGAAATGGGGCAAAGAACTCTAGGTAGGGTTCTTGCTGTAGTCTTCTCTATATTGTGTATTTCTGCTGCTTTCGGTGGTGCTAATATGTTTCAGGCAAATCAGTCTTATGGCGCCGTTTCAAATGTATTACCAGGTTTACCTAGTTGGGTTTATGGTTTAGTGCTGGTAGTTTTGGTGGGATTAGTTATTATTGGTGGTATTCAGCGTATTGGTATAGTAGCAAGTACTCTTGTACCTTTAATGTGTCTGCTTTATATTGTGGCTTGCCTATTTATTCTTCTGACTAATCTTGCCGAAATTCCTGGAGCGATCACTACTATTATTTCTGGTGCTTTTGCTCCTAAAGCAGTAGAGGGTGGGTTTATTGGTGTAATTATTCAGGGATTTCAACGTTCCGCTTTTTCTAATGAAGCTGGTGTCGGTTCGGCAGCAATTGCTCACTCTGCGGCTAGAACTGATGAACCTATTCGTGAGGGTTTAGTAGCATTGTTAGAGCCATTTATTGATACTATTGTTGTTTGCAATATGACGGCTTTGGTAATTGTCATTACTAAGGTATATAATGCTGAAGAATTTGCTGCTTTGCGGGAAGCAAAGAAAGGGGCAGAGTTAACTTCTGCAGCTTTTGCTACTGTTTTAGAATGGTTTCCTATTCTATTAGCGATCGCTGTTTTCTGTTTTGCTTTTTCCACCATGATTTCTTGGAGTTACTATGGCGAGAGGTGTTGGGATTATTTGTCTGGTGGTAAAGGGTTAATTATTTACAAAATCTTATTTTTGATTGCTACTTTTGTCGGTTCAGTATCTAACCCATCTTCTGTCATTAATTTTAGTGATGCTACTCTACTTTCGATGGCTTTTCCTAATATTTTGGGTGGCTATTTTTTGTGTGATCAAGTAGCAAAAGATTTACAAAATTATATGGGTCGCCTCAGAAAAGGAGAAGAATAACTTAGTTGACATTAGAATTCATTTTGACATCTTCCCCCGCCTTTAGGCACAGAGATTCCTACCTAGCCGTCGCTCCTCGGCGGGTTGACGTTTCACAAGCTGCCGCACCCATGTCTCTTGCTCCCCTCCCGGAAGGGGATGGGGCTGGGTTACACTCGCTTCCACATCCGTTTTTTTGTTTGGTGAATGTCCTCCGGCGACTCATATCATCAGTACTTACATAGCAACTCTGTATATGGTGTATATTTGATAAATATTGCCAATATTGACACTACAATCACTACAATTAGTGCATTAGCGTAAGTCCTGATCATTTCCGGTTGAACAGATAGGGCTTGCTGATTAATTATAAAAGCATTTACATATAAAGGCTTTAGTCTTAATTTTAGTCTTATTTGGTCAGCAAAAAGTACTATAAGTTCGGTGCTAAAAGGCTGAAAAAGTTAGGATTTCGGGCGCTCCCATCGCAGAAAAATCAAGGGCAAGTATATCCGACTACCTCATCTATACCCTTCCCTGTTCCTCTGTAGGGACGTTGCATAACAACAATGCATTTCATGTCGCGTAGCAAAACCTCCCTACCTATTCCTCTGCTCCTTAAAATACTTAATTTATTTATACCTATTTAACCGGATATGATACAATTTACTTATGGAGATTATATTGCTAATCTAACATGGCAACAAACTATCAGATCAGCTTTTGATAATTATAAGAAACGCTATATGATCTAACAAAGAATGTACAGAAATACGTAACATTGTTCAATTATTAGGACTTACGCATGAATGCTATTAGTAGGGTGTGTTTCGCTTCGCGACATGAAAATCGCACTTCGTAACACACCAAATATCTATATATAGTACCTTTGCCTAAGTCCTGATTATTTCACTTCAATAGTTAGCCCTGGCTTTTCTCCAATCAGTGAATCAATAGATAAAGCCCAGGAGTTCCAATCAGGAATGGAATATTACATACCTAAAGCCATCTTGGTACGAGGTCCAACAATACCATCGGGCCTTAAGCCAACATCGCGTTGGAATGCTTTAACTGCATGCTTGGTTTTATAGCCAAAATAACCAGTTGGGCGATGATGATGGAAATATCCCATGAATCCTAGCTTGTGTTGCAACTTAGCAACTTTGTGCCCACGGCTACCTAAGTGAAGATAATATCCATGCATACGGTGATGAGGACGATAAGAAGCATGACGATAGCGAGAACGATGATACATCTTAGCCTGGGAGCCATAACGAGAACCATGACTACAGGTATAGTGGCAAGCAGTAGCAGAATCAGCAGTTGCGTTCAGAGCACCTAAAACAGTAGCTACTGATAAAAGACCCATCATACCTAAGCTGGACATGTTTTTCCAGTTCACTGCTTCAAAGGTGGGTTCAACTATAGAAGTTTCTTCGGTGGTAGCCAGATGAGAATATGCTAGTGTTTCCATAACTCCTCTAATGAGTAATATTTGACAATTTTTTTTTGCGGTATAGTACAAGCTTATTGCTTGCCAGTCCCGCTTTTGTATCAGACTCTACAAAGTTTAAGGACGAGATGCTACATTGCCCTATTCTTATAGATTTATACATTAGACTACCATGTCAGGTAGATTCTTAATGCAGAATTTTCAAATTTTTTGGAAAATCCTTACTCAGCCTGTATTTGTGGACTTTTCAGAAATCAACTTAGTAGCACCCGTAGTCATAATAGTTACGACCATAGCGACCATAACGACCATAGTTACCATAGCTACCATAGGAACGATTGTAGGAGCGACTAACAACTTTTTTATAGTAGTAGCCAGAGCTATAATTATAGTTACCATAATTACCATAGCGACCATAGCCATAACTACTATGAGCAGAAGCAGAATCAACAGTTAAGCCAATTGATCCTACTACAGTCGCAGCAGATAGTAAACTCATCGCACCAACACTAGATAGCTTTTTGAAGTCTACATAAACACTAAATTCTTGATTCTCAGAGTCTTCTGTGTTGTCAGCTAAATGAGAAAATGCTAATGTTTCCATAAATTCCTCTGTTTAGTTAAATTAAATAAATGAATGAACTTCTGCAAAATTGGATTTTACCTAAATAAATACATCCTAATTCAAAAACCCTTCTAAAGCAAGGCCTTAAATCTAGATTTAACATGCTCCCCGGCCTAAAGTAACGGGAATTCCTACCGAACCGTAGCCCCTAGGCGGGTTTACATTTCACAGGCTGCTGCTACTTTAGCAGTAGTCTGGCTGCTGGCCTCAATGTCCGTTTTTTGTCTCGGTAAGCCCACCCGCGACTAATATATTTCTTGTGAACTAAAGAGCATCATAACATAACCTGTGAAAAAAAAATCAACTAAAAAGTCACCCTAGAAGAGTCAGGCTTTAAACCCAATTTTTCAGTAAAAGATTGTATTTTAGGGCTTAGTATATCTACTCCCAGTCTAAGCTAATAATCCGGACAGACTAAGTTGCAAATTGGAATATTTTAGAATATCACAGAAATTATATAACTTATAGTAAAGCTGTCAAATAATAAAATAAATTGACCTGGCCTTTACTCTGCAGAATGGACTATTCAGACATCGCCAACTTTTGTTAAAATATCGATGTCAACAATAAACTTATCATACTAAAGCACGAAAAAGCAAATTTTTCATCTTTAAATATAGAAAATTTTAGAATATTTTGAAAAATCAAATTAAGCTTGGTATCTGGAAATCTAGCTCTAATTACTGGAAACTATTACCCTATATTGATGACTATTGGTCAACAATTGTCAAAGCATTGACTTGTACATTAGTATTTACTATTTTCTGGCCGATTTTAGCTTGGTTAATGGGTGAAATGGCAGGTTATATTGGCAGGGGAGATGTCAAGGCAATTACTAAACTTGCTGGGCTAGCAGCTATCATTTTTATGATTAAGGGTGCTGTACAATATGGTCAAGATACCCTCATGGCAAAAGCAGCTTTAACCATTGCTTTAGATTTGCGTAAACAAGTTTATTCTCACTTACAAAAACTTCATATTAGTTACTTTGAAGAATCAAAAACTGGTGATCTTTCCTATCGAATTACAGAAGATATTGATCGTACAGGAGAAGTTATAAATAAATTTTTTCACCAATTTGTTCCTTGCATTTTACAATTAATAGTTGTATTAGGCTATATGGTCTATCTTAACTGGCAATTAACTCTAGCAACTCTGATAATTGCACCTTTCATGATATTATTAATAGGTTGGTTTGGAGAGTTGTTACTTTCTTTTTCTCACCAAAGTCAACATCGCATTTCTAATTTATCTGCTTTCATAATTGAAATATTTAATGGTATTAGAATAGTTCAAGCTTTCGCTGCTGAGGAATATCAAATTGCTCAATTCTCTGTGGAAGCTGAACAAAATAGACAAGCAAAATACATGACAGAAAAGGTGAAAGCACTCCAGTTTGTAGTAGTGGGCTTCTTGGAAGCAATGAGTGTAGTTTTTTTGTTTTTCTTAGGGGGATGGCAAATATCTCAAGGAAATTTAAGTGGAGAAGGTTTTATTAGTTATGTAACAGGTGTTGCTTTGTTAATTGATCCGATTTCTTTAACAACAAGTAATTATAGTGAATTTAAACAAGGTGAAGCTTCATGCGATAGAGTTTTTGAAATCTTAAGAATTCAACCTAAAATTATACAAAAAACAGATGCAATTTCCCTTCCTTCTGTAAAGGGAAAAGTAGAATATAAGAATGTTTGTTTTTCTTATAATGCTGAAAAGCAAGTCTTAAAAAATCTGAATTTGTTAGTAAACTCAGGAGAAATAATTGCTTTTGTCGGAGCTTCTGGAGCAGGTAAAACTACACTTGTAAATTTGCTTCCTAGGTTTTATGATCCTCAGTCAGGAGAAATATTAATTGATGAGATAAATATTCAAGATGTTACTCTTACAACTTTGAGAAGACAAATTGGAATTGTTCCCCAAGAGGTAACTTTATTTTCTGGGACTATCTTACAAAATATTGCCTTTGGTCAACTGGATTATAATATTGATTCTGTCAAAGAAGCAGCTAAAGTTGCTAATGCTCATCAGTTTATTACTAAGCTCCCGAAAGCTTATCAAACTTGGGTAGGAGAAAGGGGAGTTAATTTATCTGGAGGGCAAAGACAAAGAATAGCGATCGCTCGTGCAGTATTAGAAAATCCGAGGATATTAATATTAGATGAAGCTACTTCTTCTCTTGATTCTGAATCTGAATATTTAGTACAAGAAGCTTTGGAAAGATTGATGAAAGGGAGAACAGTATTTATTATTGCCCATAGACTGGCAACTGTGCGACGTGCTCATCGGATTTTAGTTATGGAAAATGGTGAAATTTTAGAGTCAGGTACTCACACAGAATTATTAGAAAAAGGTGAGCTTTATACTCGTTTTTATCATAAACAATTTAGTTAATATCTTATAAGTATTCAACTGTCAGCTAATTCTCATTTAACTTCTCTGAATCAGACAAAACTTCAATTAGAAGAAGAATATAAAAAAGCAATAAAAGAAGCTAGCATTTCTAACTCTTTATTCTGATCATAAAGAGCAAGTTCAAGAGATTGAACTACATCAACTCATTGAATATCTTGACGAGGGATTAACATTTGTGGATTTCGAACCTAGTTAACATATTGAGGCAGCTCAAATGCTGGCAAAAAATTAGAAATTTTTTGATAAACTTTTAATATGATTTTCTCTAGGAAAAGGATTGGTAAAAATAGAAAATATTCAGTTAAATATAAGTCAGGCAAAAACTGCGATCGCCAAACTATAATCATCCTCATTCTAAATTATAAATTTTTCTAGAGGTAAGGAAAATTTTTACCCCTATTCCTGAAAAACTGGCAGATTATTTCTGAGCTGAACTTGGAGTTGCCTAATTACCTGGAACTGCCTATGGAAAATTTGGAGATGGATATTATCCTCTAACAGTTAGATAATATAATTTTTAGCTTTTGACAATAAATTAGCATAGCATCAAGATGTTACTCCAATCAACCACAATATTATAGGCAAAGTTAAAAAAGATAACAGAGTTGATATGACCACAACTCTAGAAGCTCTTATCCCATCTCCACCAAATTCATTAACCATTAAAAAAGAAGTTAAAGCACTTGGCATAGAACTTTGTAATACTAACACTTGTAAATCAAGTATTTCCAAACTTAGAATTCTACCAAAAAAATAAGCAACAAATGCTCCTCCCAACAAACGCATTAAACTAGCACTTAACTCATAAATACCTGGTTGAAAACGATTTTTAGATATTTGTATTCCCATCAATAATAAACAAATTGGAATTGTAGCTTGTCTCAAAAGATGTAAACCATCATCAAGTTTCAAAGGTAATTCAATATTGAATAAATTAAGAATTACACCTAAAATCATCCCCCAAATAATCGGTAATTTAAAAAGAAAAATAATACTAGACCGAAACCCCCCTCCTTTGAGAATGGCTGGCATTGTACTAAACACAATTAAATTCCATGCGATTAAATAAATTACAGCTCTTTCTAACCCTGCTTCTCCTAATGCAAATAAAGTTACAGGTAACCCCATATTTGCACAATTAGGTAAAGCTGTGGTCGCCAATAAACTTTTTTGCAAAGACTCGGAAAAACCTAACCTCTTTCCTACTCCCCAAGAGATTAAACAGAGCAAAAGATAAGTTAACCCAAAGGCTATAAATATCTCTATTGCTTCCTCAATATTAATAGTAGTGCGATACATTATATCGGTTAATAATGCAGGGAATAAAACATACAAAGCTAGCCGAGAAAGTGTCGATTCATCAATGGAAAAGGTTTTGCCGAATATAAAACCAATTAAAACTATACACCCCACTGGAAAAACAGCAGATACAACGGAAAAGAAAATCTCAGTCATGCTTGAAAAAATTATAAGTCAATCATTACACAAATTTATTTTTCAAATATCTCTTGGTTTTAAATTTCTCTAGCTACCTTTTGTACTTCACTAAAAACTCTCATTAAATTTCCACCCCAAATTTTTTGAAGATCCTGATCAGGATATCTCCGTTCTATTAATTCTTTTGTAATATTTGGCATTTCCGAAACATCATTCATTCCTAAAACTCCATCACCCCTATCTAAATGTGAACCAATACCAACATGATCAATACCCATAACTTTTACCATATAATCTATATGGTTTACTATATCAGCAACAGTGGGTTGATTTTTAGGGTATTTATCATGAATTTGACGATATTTTCTTTGAGTACTTCTATTAATCATAAATATTTTATTACTGTAATTTTGCCAAGTTTGACTTTTCAGCTTTATAATAATTTGATTATATTATAATAATTTGATAATAATAGCTAGATTAATATATTTTCTGAAACTGCCAGAGTCAAGTTATACCAATTTCCTCAAGTATGGCTACACATCATCTGTCAACATTTGATAAATATTAAGATCAGCAGTGTATTCTAACTTACATTCCCCACGTCAAAATGTAGTATATAAAACTGGCTATTAAAAGCCTTGCCTGATAATAACTATGAAATTTGTAAGTAAAAATACATATTACAAATTATGAAAAAGCCCTATTCCAGCCATCAAAAAAGCTGCTCTAACCACCATATTTTGTAACTTGCCTTAGAAAATGAAACAGCCCTGCTTCCTGGGAGGAATTAGGAGGTTATCTTCCTACTCAATATACGGATAGAAAAGTTTTTGATAAATGGTAGAACTCCGAAAACTCCAAAAAAACAAAAAATATGAATTTTGGTAAATGGTTAGGTTTTTTTAGTTTGCTTATTGCCCTATATATTCTTTGGGAAATTAGACAACTTGTACTATTAATATTTGCTGCAATAGTTTTGGCAACTGCCTTGAATAGATTAGTACAGAAATTCAATAGATGGGGTATTAAAAGAAACTTAGCTGTCATTGCTACTTTAAGTTTATTTGCATTAATTACACTGCTATTTCTGTTGCTAGTTGTACCACCTTTTATTGCCCAGTTTCAAAAATTAGTTGCCTTGATACCTGATGTTTTTAAAGAAGTCCGCTCTCAACTTGTGCAATTATATCAACAAAGACCTGATTTATTTCCGGCACTACCTACTGCTACTGATTTGCTAGTACAAATACAAACATTCGGTACTCAGTTATTTAGGAACTTTTTTAAGATTTTTTCTAATACTTTTATAGTATTCTTGCAGGTACTTTTTGTATTTGTATTAACAATAATGTTTTTAGTTAATACTCAAGCTTATCGAAGAGCAGGATTATTTTTATTTCCTTCTTTTTATCGGCGACGTGCAGATAAAATTTTATCAAAGTGTGAAGTAGCTTTAGGGAATTGGTTTGCTGGAATAGTAATTAACTCTCTTTTTGTGGCAACCTTTAGTGGTATTGGTTTATTACTATTACAAATTGATTTAGTTCTGACTCATGCTTTACTAGCAGGTTTACTCAATTTTATTCCCAATATTGGTCCGACTATGAGTATAGTTTTTCCTATAATGATTGCTCTTTTGGACGCTCCTTGGAAAATAGTTGCAGTAGGAATTTTATACATTATTATTCAGAATCTTGAAAGTTATTGGCTCAGTCCAATTGTTATGGCAAAACAAGTCTCACTTTTACCAGCTGTTACTCTAGCATCCCAAATTTTCTTCACTACTTTTTTTGGAATTTTAGGTTTGATTTTAGCTTTACCTTTAACAGTAATAGCTAAAACTTGGATTGAGGAAGCTTTATTTAAAGATATCTTAGATCCTTGGCAACAAAAACCCTCTATACCCTAAAATAATTGCGACATGTTATAATTAATACTTTCAATATTTAAAAATAATTGTGTCAGGAAAATCCTACCATGAAGTCAAACATAAACTTTTTTTATCCTAACTGATGACATCATTAGTCATCAGTTTTCCCAGATATTCATAACATAAATCTTGTAATTTTCAATACTAATTATGATTAATAATTAACTGACTAATCGTTTCACTGACAACCTGGTTACCTTCTGGGCTTAAATGAATATGGTCTCGATACAAACTATCTGGCTCTAATACAGATTTAAAAATTGGTAATAAATTTAAATATAAAATATTTTCAGTTTGGTTGAATTCTTCTAAAAGTTTACGAGTTTTCATTTCATAATCACGAGGTCCTGGTTCGCCTACTTCCCTGAGTAAAGGAGTCATTACCAGAATAAATTTAGCATTATTTTGAGTAGTAATTTCCTGGATTTTTTTGATTGCTGCTAAATTCAAACTAACTTTTTCTCCTTCTTCCTTAATTTCAGGAACTTTCGGTGCTGGTAAAAAATAACGACTTATCACTTCAGCTATTGCAGAAGAAGGTTTTTTATCTGGATAATTCCGATCAACTCCTACTGCTAATGAACTAGGTGCTTTAGCAAATAAATCATCAGTATTAATCAGTAATACAATAGTTTGAGAATCAAATAAACCGAACTTTTCTAAATAAGCCAGTTCATTTCTAGGTCCCCAAGAGTTAGCTGAAGCATTAAGAACTTCAACAGTTTTATCTTTACCTAATTTTTGATTTAATTGCTTCTCTATAATTGCAGAAATTGTGTCATTTTGATCTGTCCACCAATTACCATTAGCCACAGAATCTCCCAGTAAAAGTATTCTCAATGTAATATTTTTTCTTGACTCTTCTATCAAGTCATAACGCATAGAATATTGATTAATTTTTATCCGGTTACCAAAGCGAGTAACACTTTGATTTGGTGTCAAAAGATAACCAATTTTACTATCTGTATTATAAGTCAGAGGATTACCAAAACCAACGACTAAGCGGAGTCCTATTTCTAATATCCCTAATAAGCAAATTATAATTGTTGAAAATATCAATATAGCTTTCACTAATCTACAATTCCTAATAAATATAGCATTATAGCTTATATATTCCCACTTAATCAATTGATATGTCCCCCGCTGATGAGGAGGCAATAGATACCCAATTTTTAGGTAAAATAGAGCGAAAGTTAAGATAGATGTAGTCGTAGTATGCAAACTCGACCTTGGATAGATATTCTTGTTTCAACCATAAGAAATATTCTATTTTGCCTGCTAGACTAGCAGTGTCAATCTGTGAAGGGACCATAAGACTCGAAGAGAACAAATCTTGAAAAGCAGGTGCTAAAAAACAGAAAGCTAAATTGTGAGATTTGGAAATTCCACGTTGTGGCAGTTATGCTACATCGGGAGGACATCAAGTTATTGCCAAATAACCGTGGTTTCAGTTAAACCCGTGGACTTAAAGCAAATATTTAAAACCAGAAATCCAATAATTGGGGTAGTACATTTACAACCTCTGCCCACCTCACCTCTTTGGAGAGGTGACCTCCAAGCTATTATCAGTAGAGCAGAAAGAGAAGCTACAGCCCTTGTATCAGGAGGTGTAGATGGCATTATAGTAGAAAACTTTTTCGATGCTCCTTTTGTTAAAGATCAAGTTGATCCCGCTGTAGTTAGTGCAATGACACTGTTAGTACAGAAGATTATGAACTTGGTTTCTCTACCTATTGGGATTAACGTTTTGCGTAATGATGGCCAAAGTGCTATGGCCATCGCTTATTGTGTGGAAGCCCAATTTATTCGTGTGAATGTCTTGACTGGAGTTATGGCTACAGATCAAGGATTGATTGAAGGCATAGCACATCAACTTTTACGTTATCGTCGAGAATTGGGTAGTGATGTCAAAATTTTTGCAGATGTCTTAGTCAAACACGCCCAACCCCTGGTTAAACAAGATCTAACGACAGTCGTCCAAGAAACAATTGAACGTGGTCTTGCTGATGGGGTGATTATTTCTGGCCAGGCCACAGGAAGCCCTCCTAGTTTGGAAGATTTAGAATTAGCTAGCGCAGCAGCGGCAGGTACCCCTGTATTTATCGGTAGTGGTGCAAACTGGAGAAACATTTCTACTTTGATGCCAGCTGCAGATGGGGTCATTGTATCTAGCTTCCTCAAGCGACATGGCAAAATAGACCAACCAATAGACCCTATTCGTGTGAGTCAGTTTGTGGAAGCAACTCGGTGGACAATATCAAATAAGGGAAAAGATTATCAGAACTGGGAAGCAGAAACCATAAACTCACCTTCACCGGTTAAAAAAGTCTAAATTTGACATACTCCACTCACTTTAGAGAGTGGATTTTCTCTTTCTTTAGGTATAGGAATTAGGGCCTTATACCAATTTCATTAACTTAGGCTACACTACGGATATTATTACTGAAATTTGACATCCTCCCCGGCCTAAAGGCACTGGGTAACAACCGAGCCGTAGCCCCTCGGTGGGTTGACATTTCACAGGCTGCTGCTACTTTGGCAGTAGTCTGGCTGCTGGCCTCAATGTCCGTTTTTTGTCTCGGTATGCCCACCCGCGACTAATATATTTCTTGTAAACTAAAAAGCATAATAACATAGCCTGTGAAAAAAATCAACTAAAAAGTCGCCCTAGAAGGGCGAGGTTTTAAACCCAATTTTTCGGTAAAATAATTTCCTAAAACTACTGTATCGTCAAAGTTTTGAATTTTTAAAATCTTACTTTTACCAATTGATTTGTGAATGTATGACTTCCGTGAAACTTTATTATCCAGGCTATTTAGGAATGGGGATTTTATTATCTACACAAATTAAACTACTTAAACGCCATGTTATCTCAGTTCTTTCAAAAAAATTCTGGACTTTATTTAATTCTGATTCTTTAGGTGTACTGAACAAGGCTATAACTTAAGGAAAATTATCCCAAAATTATTTACAATTAAATCCTTTTACAATTACGAACTTAGAGAGTATCTATAAAAAGAGTTGCTGGAATAGAAAAAGCAATAGAACCTATTTGATATCTCCTTGCCTCATTATCAACCTTACAGTGATTCAGCTAATGGATATTTCCTAAGTTTTGTAGTATAAATTTTGCAAGAAGTATTGCCTAAAACTGATAATTCAGTAGGTATAGATTTAGGAATTAAAACTTTTGCGACAGTAGGGACGTTTTCCGCTAAGAGCGGACATGAAACGCTTACGCGACATGTTTGCGCAGCATTCCGTCAGGAAAACGCATTATTTGTTATGCAAAGTCCGTACACGGTAAAAAAATTGATGCACCAAAACCACTAAAGAAACGAATGCTCGAAGTACCTAAAACTAAGTAAGTTATTATCTAAAAAACTAAGAGTTCTCAAGGATATGAAAAAGCTAGACAGAAAATAGCTAAATTTCATGGCAAACTGAAAGATACAAGGAGAGATTTTCTACACAAATTATCTACTGAAATAATTCGTGAAAACCAAACAATTGTTTTAGAGGATTTGAACGTTTCTGAAATGGTTAAGAATCGGAAATTATCGAGAGCTATTTTTGAAACACGGCTGGAGAACATTCAGGACATTTTTAGAGTGGATTTGCAGAAAAATACGGTCGGGATCTAAGAGTAATTAGCCGTTGGGAACCCACATCGTACGGACGTTGCATGCAACGTCCCTCTGTTGTTGTGGATTTCTTGGTGGAAAATTAGATTTATCAATTCGTGAGTGGGAATGTCGTACATTGTGGGGCTAAACATGGTCGCGTAGGGTCAGGTCGTTCTATCGAGAGGAAAATGCAGCAAGAAATATATTAGTCGCGGGTGGGCCTACTGAGACAAAAAACGGACAGGTCGGCGAGCATAAGACTACTGCCAAAGTAGCAGCAGCCTATGAGATGTCAACCCGCTGAGGGGTTACGGCTCGGTAAGAAACCCAGTGCCTTTAGGCCGGAGAGGATGTCAACAAATGGGTTTGATCAACTCACTAAGGCTTGCTAATTAAATATCAAAGCATTTACCCAAAAAAGCTAGAGCCTTATGGGGGGTCAAAATCTGATGATTTAGAAATTTAATACATTCTATTCCTACTCAACCCTCATACTATAAAGTTTCCCACTTAAATGAGGTATATCAAAAACCTTAATTAACAAGCTCTTCACCTTAAAGTATGTACCTTAACAGCATGATAATTGCTATAAATCAGTATTACATAGCAAGACAAAAAAACTGATTAATATTTTTGATTTAATATTTAGTCTTTAGTCGTATGAACCAGTATTCAATCTGTAATCACCTTCAACATATACATCAGCAGTTGAAGTCACTGTAAAGTTTTCAAGATTTTTTTCTAAACGCTCTTTTTGCTCTTTAGTTAGACCAGGCACTTTTAGTACATCCCTTACATTTTTATAAGGAGTCTTCTTAGCACGCTTTATTATTGCCGCACCTATAGTTGGATACATTCCCGGTAATTTACGAAAGCTTCGTAGAGGACTATTGTTAAGATCGAGCTTTTCTCCAATCTCTCCTAATTTCTTGTCTGCCTTGTTAACCTTTCCTGATTCTACTGCTAAAATTGATGCTGAGGGCCATGCAGTTAAATTTAAGTTACCTGCATAAGCTTTGTCAGATGGTATTAATCCTAAACAGCCTAAGCATAATCCAAAAATTGCCAATAATAGACCTATTTTTTTCATTATCGTGTTTCTCCCGGTATTCGATATATAATAGTATAGTCTTGCCAGAATCTAGCTTAAATATTTGAGATGTTACAAAGTTTAACTCTGAATCTTATCTATAAGATAGATTTACTGCTATTGATAAGCTAATAACTAATCATTAATAGTTTACTTTATAACACTTAAGCCAACTTTGAGCATTAGATATTAATATATTAATTTTTCTCATTACATTATAATAACGAGGACAGTTTCACTCTAGAAATAAGGAAAAGCTACTCTAACCTATATATTTTTCGTAACCAACCTAGACAATTAAATATCCCTTTTCCAATATTAGTTCTCATCTCTTCGGATTAGAATGCCGGGTTTCTCTCCTATTAAGCTAAATTTTAATTTTCTTGAGACAATAACTTTTTGCCCAAAAAATTTTTAAGATGGTCAAAAGTACCAGCATAAGTTATGGTTGGACTATCATAGCCTTTGAGATGTACCTTATACTGCCTAAATGTTTCATGAACATTTTTTAGTTCAGATATATGGTTATAAGTTTCTTCTCCTAAAGCTATATCCATACTAATTTCTTTAGTAGATGATTCTAGACGAAATGCTGCATTAACAGTATCCCCCAAAGCAGTATAATCTGAGCGTTCACTACTACCGGAATTGCCTACCATTGCATAACCTGTGTTGACTCCAACTCCCACTCTTAAAGGAAAAGGTAAAGGATAAGCCTTGCTTAGTTCCCGTGTAACTTCATGCAAATCTTTCAGAGTCTGAAAAATCGGGATCATTTCTGTGCTTTTAACTTCCTCAGCTCCATGAAACCAAACAGCCATAATCGCATCTCCAATATACTTATCTACCCAACTACCATTCCTCCTAATAATATCTCCAGCTCTGCGAAACCAACTACCTATTACTTCAGACAACAGCTTTTCATCTAATTTTCTAGTTAGAGCTGTAAAATCTCGGATATCCATCACCATCACCGAAATTAACCTACGAACGTGTAAGGTAGCTGTAAAATCTTGAGTATCAATATCGACTCCTGATTCTATATCAATTTTCAGGTTGGGACAACAAAATTTTAGTTCTGTTTGACCAAATAGCAAATAATCTGCATCTTTTAAAATAACAGGTATGCTAACACGACGGCCATTTATGAAAGAACCATTACGACTACCTAAGTCTATTAGATAAAAATTTCCCGTTTCCATCTGCTGTATCATAGCATGGTGGCGAGATATCCATTTATCAGTTAGCACAAAAGTGTTATCTTTACCTCTACCAATAGTCCAACAATTATTTCCAACTAGAGGTAGATAGCGATCGCCTACTTCAGTACGAAGCACCAGATGAGGAGGTTGCAAAGTCACGACAGTGGTATTTATGGTAACACAAGTTATGAACCTGTGAATTCTCTTTTTTTTGACATTCTGCCCGCGCCTTTAGGCGCAGGGATCACTACTGAGCTGAACTCCTCAGCAGCTTGACCTCTCATAGGCTGATCCTACCTGGGCGGTAGTCTTACAAAAGCTTTCAGGTCCGTTTTTTGTCTCCGAATGCTCTCCGGCGACTAAAATATAGGAATAAAGATAACGCTCTGGCTCGGTTGTTAAATATTTTGCCACTTTTTTATGGACTTCATCTATGAGGTTTTTGATTCTAATAAACAACCTATTAATTTTCTAGCTTATTCGGTGTCTTTTGTCTTGATTTTTACGATCTTTTCATATGGTCTTAGCTCTTATTAGTTTGTCAATATGCTGCCCCAACCAAAAGATTCTAGTAATATTCCGATTGCCTATATCAATAAACTTTTCTCCATCAAATCCCGTTAAAAAACTGCAAACACCAGGGTATAGTCCAATGATGGATTGCCTGTTAGATTTTTCTGATTTAAACTCTACTGGAAATAGGTCAAACTAGCTGGATCTTGACCAACTCTACTTCTCCAATAAGTCCAATCACTGTTTAAGGATAATTTCCTCTTTTTGCGCCATGCCCGAAATATATCATAACCTCTAAAACAATTGTTTGGTTTTCACGAATTATTTTACTGGATAATTTATCTAGAAAATCTTTTTAGGAATTGGGCCACAAGTATAATCTAGATTTTACACTCCTAAATAATATATATGTTAGATTGTAACTTGACATTCTCCCGACGCTGCTCTTAGGAGACAGTGCGGGATTCCCTAGCAATGATTTTAGGGGATTTCTGCTTCATAGCACCCGTATATACGAGATTTGCTCTCTTCGGGTCTGACGATCGCTCCACAGACTGACACTGCGAGTCCCGCAGCCAAAATGTTTATGCTTGTGTTTATGTCCCTCATTCTAACAGATTATTTGTAAAACCGCAAGATTGATTGGCATTCATCCCGACGCTCCCCTACGGGATAGCGCGGGTCTTCTGCCAACATTTAGATAATTAGGGTTTGCTGAAAAAGTATTTTAAGGAGCACAGGAGTAGGTAGGGACATAAAGTATTTTAAGGAGCACAGGAGTAGGTAGGGACATTTCGCTACGCGACATGTTTGCGCAGCATTCCGTCAGGAAAACGCATTTTTGTTATGCAACGTCCCTAAAGAGGAACAGGGAAGGTATAAATAAAGTAGTCGGACACACTTGTCCCTTGATTTTTATGCCATGGGAGTGCCCGAAATCCTAACTTTTTCAGCCTTTTACCACCGAACTTCTGGTACTTTTTGCTGAAAAGAAAAAATAACACTAAAGCCTTTATATGTCAATGCTTTTCTCATTAATCAGCAAGCCCGAATTAGTAATTTTGGAACGCAAACTATAAACCCTCTTAAATTTTGTTTTAGGCCACAAAAGCAATCAACAAAAACAGACTATCAACTATAATTGTACTCAATACTGCTCCACCAAATGCCCACCAACATAACTTTTTAGACTGCAAAGGCAAAAGACCAGAAAACAATAGAATTCCCACTAACAAAATAATCCATGTTATGCCCCAGGAAGTACGCACTTTAGTTAAAGCATCTTGAAATACTTCTAAAGCCATTTCTGATTGAACTATCATCAAACTCCGCCAATAAGGAATCAGGCCAGTTATATAGAAATATCCGTCTGTAACTGCTGTGCCTAGTAGAGAGCCTAAATAAAAACAGTTCCCTACCATTTCTCTATTGTGGCTTAAACACCATAATGCCCAAGGTACAAACATTGCTTCAACTGGTAAATGAAGAAATGGTTCCTGTCGCAGCCAACCCCAGTATATCGAACCTGTGAACCAAATCCAAGTAAATCCTAATAATAAATCACCCCATAAATTAGTGGATCTCTTTCTCAGTAATTTTAAACTTAGCCATAACCAAAATCCTGTCATAGCTAAACTTAACCAAGGTAGTTGACGTACCATTGGAGCTTGAAAGAATACTGGCACTGTCACTAGAAATATAGCAGCACTAAATACAGCCCACTTTTGGCGAATTTTAATTTTTTCTAAAACAAAAGCAAGAAAAATTTTTTCCTGCTTTTCTGGAAAAAATTCCTCTATTTTAACAAAAAAAGTATTTTTAAACAATGTTTTTTTTAAATTTTTACTTAACTTTATTTTATTTAATATATCATGTTTTATGCCCTCTTAGGGCATCCTTAAAAGACTAATAACATCTTTATCCCCATAGGGAGTATTTGTTAGTAATATTTAAGAAGTAGTTTTAGTTAAGCCACTAATTTATTTGACTAAGCAAAGCAGGTGATTTTCGGTATTGGTAAATCAAGCTATCCAATCTAAATTTGTAAAGTATAAAATGCTTTCAGAGTAAAAGTTATACTACTTATCAAAAATAATGCTACCCTTGTCCTTGGAGGGCAATAAAAATAACTAGAGAAATTACAGAGATTAGTTAACCATGAAATTAGGTTAGGAACATAAATTAAATAAGACCGGAAATTTTTAGTTTGTGTCTGGGAAATCTCTTGAGCGTAATTGATTTTCTCCGGCTTTATTTTCTTCTCATTCCTTTAATAGATAGGATTTAGAAATAGAAAATCTTTTGATATACTTGGATTTTCTATATATTATTTGTTGGAGGAAATACTTGATATTATTGGTAACTTCGGTTACGAACGGATTGTTATTTTTCCAAGGTTCCAAGTATAGTAGTACTTTTGAGAATTTGTATAATCTACTTATAGCAATTCTGTTTAAGTTGCAATATTTTAGTCGCAGTTAGAAGCTAGAATTGATCTATGATAAAATTATAACAACTAATTTAGGATTGCTATATAGTTCTAGGAAAATGCTAGTTAATGAGATTTTTCTATGCAGTCATTTTCAGCGCTCTAATCTTTATCTCTCTAGAAAAAGTAGGCCAATCATTATCATCTAACTCCATAATTGCCTCTGAACAGTTGACTATTTTTCAGGCAGTTATCCTAGGAATGATACAAGGCTTGACAGAATTTGTCCCGATTAGTAGTACTGCTCATCTCAAGATTATCCCTGTAGTTCTTGGTTGGGGAGACCCTGGCTTAGCTTTTATTGCAGTTATTCAGCTAGGTAGCATTGTTTCGGTTATTTGGTATTTCTGGAATGACTTGACACAAATTACAGTTGGTGCTTATAAGTCCATAGTTAAATCAGATCACCAGTCACAAGACTTGAAAATGGCAGTTGGTATAGGGCTAGGTACTATACCAATAGTATTTCTTGGTTTACTAATTAAAGTATTTATTCCAGATTTTGAGAACTCTCCTCTGCGAAGTACAGTAGCGATCGCTATAGCCTCAATAGTGATGGCCTTGTTATTAAGTATGGCAGAACTAATTGGTAGGCGGAAACGTAACTTTGAAAAACTAGATCTTAAAGATGGCATACTAATGGGTATGGCTCAAGCATTAGCATTAATTCCGGGAGTATCTCGTTCTGGCTCGACTATTACAGGGGGGTTATTTATGGGATTAGAAAGAGCTACAGCAGCACGATTTTCTTTTTTACTGGGGCTTCCGGCAATTACTTTAGCTGGTTTAGTTGAATTAAAAACTCTTTTAGATGAAGGGTTTGGAGATGTGGGTTTGGTGCCAACTATAACTGGAATTCTTTCTGCTATTATTTTTTCTTATGTTGCAATTGCTTGGTTGATTAAATACTTACAAACTCAGGATACCTGGATATTTGTTTGGTACAGATTAGCTTTTGGAGTCTTAATTCTAACAGGGATCAGTGGTGGTATATTGCAAAATATATAAATCAGGACTTACGCAAAGGCACTATATATAGAGCCTTGGTGCCTTACGAAGTTCGCTTTTCAAGTCGCGAAGTGTTCGCTCCGTTTTGCGTCAGCAAAACAGACCCTACCAATAGCGTTCATGGGTAAGTCCTATCAATAATTGATATTCTCTCCTGTCTAAAGGCGAGTAGGTTTCCATCCACCTAATAGTTATCCAAATCAAATAAAGATAACTGTATAGGTTCAAAATGGGTTGATGTCTCAAAGGCTGCTGCTACCTTGACCCTAGTTAACACAATAGTAAGGCAATAATATCTGAAATGTCTTTTTTTATTTTCCTGAAAGGGAAGCCTTGAGACCTTATTTCTTGGTCAAAACTGAACAAAAAATTGTTGGTAAGGATTTAGTGGTCAAATCCCTACCCAGAGACAAACAAAGCTACCAAAAGAAAAAAAATTAAGACATTGCTTGAATAATATAGTCAAAATAAGGAGCAGCTTCTTTAGTATCTTCTTCGTCAAGTAAAGCAAGACTTGCTTCCTTTAAACAACGAATTGATTCTACCATTCCAGGAACAGGTACACCAAGAGAATTATACATTTCCCGAACACCAATCAAGCCAATACTTTCAATGGGACCTTTATCCCCAGCTAATATCCCATAAGTGATCAAACGCAGGTACCAACCATAGTCCCGGAGACATAAAGCACGTTCACGTTGACCAAAAGCATTACCACCAGGAGCAATAAAATCTGGACGCTTACGCCATAATTCCTGACTAGCTTTGTCCACAATTTTTTTCTCATTTTCAGAAAGCTCCTTAGCAATCTTGACACGCTTCTCACCTGTTTCTAAAAAAGTATTTATGGTTTGAAGTTCCCCACTACTGGGGTAACGTAATTCATCATCTGCTTTGAGAATAACTTGGCTAACTACACTCATAATTATCGAAAATTTTCAGGGTTATATTTCATTTTGAGTATAGAATATAAGTTAGCTCCTAGTCTAATTCCTAGCTATGAAGTTTCCGTTCTAATCTCCGATTAAAGAATAGAGAACATCACTTAAAAACAATATGAATGTTACAAGTACAGGACTTACGCAGAAACTAGGTTTATCTATGATCTATAAAATTTTGTAGTTTGAGCAACAATAGTCAGGGTTATAAACTAGTTTTCTTGGTTGGTTGGCGTAAGTCCTGAAGTAATTAAGACATAAGACTAAAATAATTATTGACAGGAAAAACAGAAACTAAGCACAAATCTAATCAAAACGCTGATTTATTTGTATTTAAATGGTGAGTCTAGCCTACTTTTGTCAAGTCAACGTTATTTTGGTCCTAGTTCGTTGAGATGCGAAGCAAGTTCCGACATTTATATATTCGGCATTAAACAGGGAAAGAGATTTAAAAAGCTAGTGTGCCGAATGCACAAAGCTTAAATAACCCGGCAAGGCCAACTTTACACTACAGTAGGAGCTTTTTAGATAAACTTTAATTTGGTATGAAATTTTAAATAAAATCTATAAAATCCATAATTTTTTTGAAAGAACTTAGATAATATGGAGTTTAAGCAATTTAATTTGTGTAGATAATAAAATCCTCATTCCTAAGTGAACAGGAACTTTAAATAATTGGCAATATCAGTTTGGCAACAAGGTCAGCTACTAGAAATAAGGATCACAGATTTAACAGATAGTGGTGATGGAGTAGGTCGCTATGATGATCAAGTTATATTTGTGCCTGATACAGTTCCAGGCGATCGCCTACTTGTCCGCCTGACAAGAGTCAAGCCTAAATATGCCTATGGGAAACTACATCAACTGCTAGAAAAGTCTGAGCAACGGATCAAACCTTACTGTATTGTTGCGGATAAATGTGGTGGCTGTCAATGGCAACATATTAGTTATGAATATCAGCTTCAAGCAAAACAAAATCAAGTTATTCAAGCTTTAGAAAGAATAGGGGGGTTTAAATCACCAGAAGTTGATCCTACTTTAGCATCTGCATCACCTTTTGGATACCGCAACAAAGTTACATATCCTCTAAGTATTTCTAGTCAAGGTGAGGTGAAAGTAGGTTATTATCAAAAAGGTAGCCATAAATTGATTAATTTAAATCAATGCCCGATTCAAGACCAACGTTTTAACCCTTTGCTAAAAGAGATAAAACAGGATATTACTAGGCGAAAATGGAAAATATATGATGAACATAAACATATAGGTATTTTACGTCATTTATCTTTGAGGATAGGAGAAAAAACTGGGGAAATTTTATTAACTTTGGTGGTTAATGGCACTCAAGAAAATCTAGAAAAGTTATTACCAGGCATTACAGTTCAAGCTCAAAAATGGTTGGAAGATTATTCTCGGTTAGTAGGTGTTTGTTTGAACTATAACTCTAAGGGGACAAATACTATTTTTGGTCAACAAACTGTTTGTGTTGCTGGAAGGTTTTATGGACACGAAAAGTTTAATGGTTTAGAATTTCAATTGACTCCTGATACTTTTTTTCAAGTAAATACAAAGACAACTGAAAAGTTAATAGAAGTAGTTCTTCAAGAGTTGGCTTTGAGTGGATCTGAAATTATTGTTGATGCTTATTGTGGAGTCGGTACTTTCTCTTTATCTCTGGCAAAATATTTACAGCAAGTTGATATGAGCCATAATGACTCTCTGGAGATAGTAACAGAAGATTTATCAGAAATAAGACTTAGAAAAAGTATGGTCATTGGTTTAGAAGTGCAACCAGTGGCTATTCAGCAAGCTAAGTATAATGCTAAGATTAATCACTTGACAAATGTACGCTTTTATGATGGAAAAGTTGAGAGTTTGTTGCCTCAGTTGGAGGTCAAACCAGATGTAGTTTTGTTAGACCCACCAAGGAAAGGTTGCGATCGCTCTGTTTTAGAGACTTTGCTGGAAATTATACCTGAGCGTATTGTTTATATTAGTTGTAAACCTGCTACTTTAGCTCGTGATTTGAAATTCCTCTGTTCAACTGGTAAATATTATTTGAGCAAGGTACAACCTGTAGACTTTTTTCCTCAGACTACTCATGTTGAGTGTGCTGCATTTTTAGTAAAGTTATAATACAAATTCTAAAAACTCAATTCCTGAATTTCAACTGTAGAAGTTACAAGAAAAATTAAAGGTTAATATTAGCACTGACATAGTGCTTTAAACTCTGGCATTATTTAAGGTATAAGTAACTTTTAAGTTTGAGGATAATTAAATGAGCTTTTCCATTCAATCTCTATATACTTGGTATCGTAATACTATCCGTAATCCTAAATATCGTTGGTGGGTTATTGCTGGAACATTAGCTTATGTATTGAGTCCTTTTGATATTTCTCCAGATTTTATCCCAATTATTGGACAAGTTGATGATATTGCTATCGTAACTCTTTTAGTTGCAGAAGTTTCTCAGATGGTAGTTGATTTTATTAAATTGCGTCGGGGCCAAGATACACAAGTAGTATCTAATATGAATAACCAAGGCTCAACTACTACCAAGGATACAATTGATGTAAATGTAGTTTCTGTACCATCAACACAGAAAGAAGAATAACTGTAAATATATCAAGGTTAATTAAGAGTAGAATCACTTTTGAAGCATTTTTTTTCCTAGGAATATTTGTTATGACCAAGACTTACGCACCAACGGCCATATCTAGTGGGGTTTAATGGCCGTTAACCCCTACAAATAGGGTATTGTCTACGAGTTAGGATATAAGTTCCAAAATTAAAGTAACTAATCACACACACCAAATAAAATAGGAGAACAATATGCCGACAGGAACAGATGGTATAACTATTTAACGATGAGCCCAATGATGTGCCTGGCTACGGTCGATGTCAAACAGGATACTGGCTAAATCAAAGGTGGGTTAACTTTTCTTGTAGAAGAGAATATAAAATAATTTGTCTTCACAAGTGGGTAAAGGAGCCAAAAGGCCTCCTCCAACAGAGGGTTGACGAGGTTTATCCCTCAATGTTTGCTCATATACCTGAATAAAGGCTAATAGTAAGGATTGAAATGCTTTACGATTTAATCCTGTTAATGCCCTGAGTAACCTATCCTGTTTTCAGGCCAGTTCAATATTGAGCATTTCTGAGCAGATACATCAAGCCCGGCAATTCCCGGGAAAAGTCGGGAAAACCTTTCATAGCAATGTGACGGCAGAACCATCAACATTGGCGGTATCTCGCAATGCTTTGAGGAATATCCCCAAAGCGCCATTCCAATCTCTCGGCATTGAGTGACCGCAGTGCGGACATTTAAAGTGCTTTGACCCTCCTAAGTTTTGATGAACATGGCCGCACTTTGTACAGGTTTTGGAAGTATATTCCTCAGTTACATCTATTACGGTTGCGCCTCGTTTTAAACCATGAAACTTAAGAGTTTGTTTGAAACGATAGTGTGCCCAATGAGCGCATTTGGCGAACTGTTTTTGAGTTTAATTTACGTTTCTTTTTTCCTGACTTGGCAACCATTTGGGATGACTCAAAAGTCGGAATAAAAATAACGCTCTGGCTCGGTTGTTAACCATTTTGCCACTTTTTTATGGACTTCATCTATGAGGTCTTTGATCCTAATAAACAAGCTATTAATTTTCTGGCTTATTCGGTGTCTTTTGTCTTGATTTTTACGACCTTTTAATCCGGTCTTAGCTCTTATTAGTTTGTCAATATGCTGCCCCAACCGAAAGATTCTAGTAATATCCCGATTGCCTATATCAATAAACTTTTCTCCATCAAATCCCGTTAAAAAACTGCGAACACCAATTTCTCCTTGGTTTATTTTACCTTATTTCCCAACAACTCTACTATATATAACGAGACTAAGTTATTAGTGTAACAGAAAAAAAATGGGCGAACAGTGAGTAATCTCATAAATTATTGTGATTTTGATCATAGCATCAAATTTTCAAAATATATATAACTTAAATGGGAATTACAAAAAAACACTAACTGCAGTGTAAAGTTCTGAAGTAGTTATCAAAAGTACACTATATATAGAGGCAATACGTAAGTGTAAGTGCTGATAAAAATAGAGATAAGAACAAAGGGAAGTTCATCTACGATGTTACTAAAGTAGGATCTAAGTTCCAAAATTAAAGTAACTAATTACACACACCAAGTGAGATAGGAGAACAATATGGCGACAGGAACAGATGGTATACTTATTTATGGTACTGGTGAAAATGATACGCTTCTTGGTAAAAATGGTGATGATTCCATTTTTGGTGGTGAAGGTAATGACCAAATCACAGGTGAAGCAGGTGATGATAAACTTTATGGTAATTATGGGGATGACACAATAAAAGGAAGTGCGGGTGATGACACAGTTTTGGGTGGTAATGGCAATGACTCAATAGAAGGAGAAATCGGTAATGATCTACTTCGTGGTGATGACGGTAATGATCTAGTCTGGGGGGGTGATGGAAACGATACCCAGACCGGAGGAGGAGGTAATGACAAACTCTATGGTGGAATTGGTGATGATAAAGTACTAGGTGAGGACGATAATGACGAAATCACAGGTGGCGCGGGTCATGATGAACTTTATGGTGGAAATGGTGATGACATAATATATGGTAGTGAAGGTAATGACATAGTTATGGGTAATCCTGGTAATGACTCAATAGAAGGAAGGTTTGGTAATGATAAACTTAATGGTGGTGATGATAATGACCTAGTATGGGGGGGTGATGGAAACGATAGGCAGAGAGGAGAAGGAGGTGATGACAAACTCTATGGTGGAAATGGTAATGACACAATATATGGTGATGACGGTAATGACACAATATATGGTGATGACGGTAATAACGATACGCAGAGAGGAGAAGGCGATACGCAGAGACGAGAAAAAGGTGATGACAAACTCTATGGTGGAAATGGTAATGACACAATATATGGTGATGACGGTAATGACGAAATCACTGGAGATGCGGGTAATGATACACTTTTTGGAGATGCGGGTAATGATACACTTTTTGGAGGTGAAGGCAATGACAAAATCATAGGAGGTGAGGGTGATGATCTTATCATTGTTGAGAGTGATGCTGGAGAACCCAATATTGCCCAACAAACAGAAACACCTAAGGTTTATCCAGAACAACCCTTTCTTGAAGCTGATGATACTTTAACTGGAGGAATAGGGGATGATACTTTCAGGTTTCAACTGTCGATGAATGCAAAAGAAGAGATTATTCAAAAACACACCATGTCCAACGGTAAGATCCACTGGAACAATATCGCTAAGGAAAATGATAACGTTCATGATCACTGGGTTGATAGTATTGGTAATGATGTCATCCTTGACTTTAAAAGTGGAGAGGATAAAATTCAGGTTTCGGGTCATACTGTACAAGTCAAGATTAATGAACTTAATGATGGAAATGGATCTCTTCTTCAGGTAATTAGTAATCAAGGTGCTGGAGGTGGTGCCCACCACCTTGATCTACTAGGTACAATTACTGTTTATGGTGATATAGTTAAAGAGTCTGACTTAATAAATACGGTCACATATAAGAATAATGGGTTTTGCTGTATGGAATGTGACTGGTAGTATGTAATATGACTTATGGCTATCATCAACAATTGACATAAAAATCGGCGTTGCATTACCAAGGGATGATTCTGATATCTGCCCAAAAATTTGTCCTTATTTATCAACAATTTTAGATGAGTACAACTTGAACCATCATTCCCCAACTATGCAACGCCTCATTATCAGCTCTTCAGTTGCTTCTGGTGTTGATATAGCAACCTGTACTGGTATGTTTACATATTGTAATAAAATACCAAAGTAACACAAAGCTTCATGTATTGGTAATAGTAGTAGAGTCTTATACTACATCACATCTAAAGAAAAGAGTAGCATTTGACCTGATATTCTACACAACAAAATGTAGTATGTAAAGATGGGAAAACTTGAGTAAGTATTTAGACTTATAGTATGGGGTAGGAGGCGATTGCAAACCAATAGGTACTTAACCCATCCTCACCCTGTTTTTTTTTGAGTGATATTAGCTAAAAAGCTAATCCTAAAGAGATTTCAACTTGTTTGTTCTTCCTGCAGTACTTCATAAATGCATGATATAATGATATCAGTTGCTCAAAGTTACCAATAGATATCTTCAAAAATTGCCAAAGTTCCTCTATCACTTGAGCTATCACATCTTAATCATTGCCAAGTGCTTTGATTTTACACTACTATTTAATTGTTGATTATTTTAGCGCTTTAACTGCTTTGGTCTCAAGTTTCTTAACTGAGTAGATAGTATTTTTGACAACTTGGAGTCAAAAACTTCAATAATTCTAAACAGTCTGGAGTGAGATTAGATATGCTCTTAACTGCAGAATTAATCAATAAATGAATCGACTGAAAATATTGAAATATCCAACGCAAAGTCGGTCAATTTCTCAGACGACCCAATTGATTTTTTATACTAGATATAGTTTTGATGCCCTGATTTTTTGATAAGTTTACCTCGATAACATGAAGCCGTATACGCAATTGTGTCCTATCCAGGACTTACGTAAGGGCACTATATATAGAGCCTTGGTGCGTTACGCTAGCGCTAACGCACCCTACCAATAGCGTTCATGCGTAAGTCCTACTATCTATACTAATAATTAATTGACTTCCATAGTCAAATTCTCTCTCTATAATCCTGTATTTTATGCTGCCAACAGCCTTCCCTGGTTTATCAACAATATTCATGCTACTGATTTTTTTGTGTTCTATAGAATTAATTTGTTTAATTTGTTGGTTCAAATTCTGGTGATGATTCATGTATCTTTTTCTACTACATAATGAAGTGCAGAATGTGGGATCAAAATAAACGGATACTGCTGGTGCTAGAACAAGCAGGATGGCATACGACTGACAAGCTGGCATTACCTGAAGGTATTGACCTGTTTTTTGTGCCTAGTCATTCACCAGAATTACAACCAGCAGAACGTTTGTGGCCTTTAACTAATGAAGCAATAAAACTCCCTTTCGCTCCGTGATCGCTAATCACTCACTAGAGAACTTAGATAAATTAGAGCATTTGCTGGTCTATCGATGTCAGAAAATTTAGGAGCAGCAGGAATTCGTTTGGGGTTAATCTATTTTCACTGGTGGCCTCAAACTAGAAATGCTTAATCATTACTAATCATCCGGACATGATATTACTTATAAACTTGGGTTGATTTTTTTTTTGGAAAATGCTAAAATCTCAAGATTATTTGTGAGGAGTAGAGGATTCTAATTATGAAATTTAGCGAACTTGCAAGTAAACTTTGTTCTGAGACCATCGCTTGTAGTCTGGAAAAAATAAATCATCTTGATCCAGATATTCAAGGTATAGCTGCAATAGATGAGGCCAAACCAGGTACTCTTAGTTATATTGAGGGTGCAAAATTTGCTAATTATTTAGAAACGACAAATGCTAGTGCTTTAGTTTTACCAATGGATGAAACTCTACAAAATTTGGCAGGTGAGCGTGGTATTGGTTGGTTATCTGCTAAAGAACCGAGATTATTATTTGCTCAGGCGATCGCTCTTTTTTATCGGCCTTTTCAACCTACTGCTGAAATTCATCCTACTTCTGTAGTTCACCCGACAGCAAAAGTAGGTAAAAATGTTTATCTTGGCGCTCATGCTGTGGTTGAAGCAGGGGTAAAAATTGGTGATAATGTTTATATTTATCCGAATGTGGTGATTTATCCAGATGTGGAAATTAGAGAGAATACTATTTTGCACGCTAACTGTTCGATTCACGAACGGAGTCAGATAGGTAAGGGTTGTGTAATTCATAGTGGAGCAGTTATTGGGGGAGAGGGTTTTGGTTTCGTGCCGACTCCCGAAGGTTGGTTTAAGATGGAACAGTCTGGCAAGGTTGTTTTGGAAGATGGGGTGGAAGTTGGAGGTAATACTACTGTTGATAGACCTGCGGTAGGGGAAACTAGAATTGGTAAGAATACTAAGTTGGATAATTTGGTGCAGATTGGTCATGGTTGTAAAATTGGTACAAATTGTGCTTTGGCTGGTCAAGTTGGTTTAGCTGGTGGGGTGAAGCTTGGGGATAATGTGATTTTAGCAGGTCAGGTAGGAGTTGCTAATCAGATAAAAATAGGAGATGGAGCGATCGCTACTGCTCAAGCAGGTGTTATACATAATATTGCTGCAGGAGACATTGTTTCTAGTAGTCCCGCGGTTCCTAATAAGATTTATTTGAAAGCTTCTGCTATTTATAAGCGCTTACCAGAAATTTATCAATTTGTCAAGCAGATGAAAAGAAAATTTGATCTCAGATAGCAGCAGAATTATATGATACAGCGCTTTCCTTTGTTATGAGGTACCTTTATGCGGGCCAGATGCCCGCACTACATGATTTTTACCATTTATCCTGTACATCATTTGCCCGAAATCTACTGTAAGATTTTTGACAGTAACTAGATTTCAACTTTGCAACTCTTAGGTTTATCTACTGGTATCACAATATTTAATTTCCTGACCCTATAGGATACGGTACTATGGTCTAGCACAGGCAAATCTAGTCCCATCAAGTCAAATATAGATTCTATAAACCCATGTGTTTGTCGCCGGGGCTAGTCCAAATAAACCACTCAAAGTTACTATTAATTCAATACCTACATCGCTATATGTATTAGATGCTCCTCTACGCCCAGCTTTGTGTTGATTGACCCACTGCTCTATTACCTCTATTAGTTAGCCAAAATGTCAAACTACCTCATTTGCTTTAAGGAAGCATTATACTCTGACCAGTTGCTAAGACGGTACTTGGACTTTGATTTGGACTTGGACTTGGACTTACTCATATTTACTTTTATGCCGCGTACTGTCATTTTTACACTATGGGCTTCATTATGCAACAAAGTTCTTTGTTGCAGAAAAAACTGTTTTGGCAGTGTGTTTAATAATTTTCACAGGACTTACGCCAAATATGAAAATATACACCATCTGTAGGGGTTAATAGCCGTTAACCCCTACTAGATATAGTGGTTCTGCGTAAGTCTTTTTTCAATTATAATTGAATGAATGATGATAATTGTTGATGATCATCCTTTTTTTGAATAAAAAGTTAACTGTTTTCAGATTTATGATAGAGTCGATGGGAGGATTTCGCCTCCTCACCTCTCCTTCAGAACCGTACATGAGAGTTTCCAACTCATACGGCTCCTGATACTAGATAAATTTTTCAGGTTTCGCCGTTCATACTAC
>JAKQYF010000130.1:0-2604 GCA_023356535.1 Trichodesmium sp. MAG_R03
GAACTCCTGGATTAGATGGAGCACCTGGTATTCCTGGTCCCGCTGGAGCACCTGGTATTCCTGGTCCTGCTGGTCCCGCTGGAACTCCTGGATTAGATGGAGCACCTGGTATTCCTGGTCCCGCTGGAGCACCTGGTATTCCTGGTCCTGCTGGTCCTGCTGGAGCTCCTGGATTAGATGGAGCACCTGGTATTCCTGGCCCTGCTGGTCTCACTGGAGCTCCTGGATTAGATGGAGCACCTGGTATACCTGGCCCTGCTGGTCCTGCTGGTCCTGCTGGTCCTGCTGGAGCACCTGGTATTCCTGGTCCTACTGGTCTTACTGGTCCTGCTGGTCCTGCTGGAGCACCTGGTATTCCTGGTCCCGCTGGTCTCACTGGTCCCGCTGGCCCCATTGGTCCTCAAGGTCCTGCAATTCCAACAGCCCCTATTGGCTACATAATTGCTGGAGACAGGGCTCCCGCAGACTTTTTAACTGGAGAAATTATTTTGTGGCCTGGTGTATCTGTGCCACCTGGTTTCTTCTCTCTTGAAGGTCAAGTATTGCCAATTGCTAATAATACTGGGTTGTTTAGTTTAATTGGTACTCAGTATGGAGGGGATGGAGTTAACAACTTCGTACTACCTAATTTACTTGGAGTTAGTCCAGTTGGTCGTCCCTTAGCTCAAGCAGATCCACTCACAGGTCAATTGCTTGTTGAAATCCCTGTCGGTAGTGGTAATTTAAGACCTGCAAATGAGGTACCTAATATACAATTCGTAGATGGTAGTAATGTAACAATATCAAATCGATTTGTTCAAGTGTAGCAGCATCAGAAACCAGTAGGATTCATAACTTATCAAACCAAATGAAACTGCTGTTAGTTGAAATTTAATAGCAAAAATCTGATAGCTAATTGCAACCTATCAGATAACAGAATAGGCTAATAATTAAACCTTGCAAGTTCTACTAACGTAACCTGCAAGGTTTTTTTTTGTTGAAAATTTTGAATTTTATTCAATTTATAGAAATTTTTAGAATGAATTTAAATAAATTAAAGCAATCTCATAAATGTTTGCTACAAATAGCTAGGATAATTTTTAGGATTCATAAGTCAGGATTCATAAGTCAGAATAAATATATTCAATACTATTTTTAATTCGTAAATCCTCTTTTTTGTCAAAAGGACATATCCTGTAAAATATTTTTATCTCTCTTACTGTTCGTAAAATTCTTATTTCAAAATGATATGATAATGCCTAACTAAATATATCCAAAGTAAATTCAAGAATTATACTTGTTGACTTTATTATTCTCTAATCCAATAGGGTTGCTATTATAACCAAAAACCTTAAATTCAGTAGCTTGGCTGAATAAATATAGTTTGTTTGTCACAGAATAAATCAAAATTTTCAGAGGTTTTGTTGGGTTGATCCTACCGATAAACTTTGCTAACAGTTAGTTTGTTCAGCAAAAGTTGACGACTATCTCTATCTAATACCTATTGCTATCTAATTAGTTTACAATGAATATTTAATGGAGTTTAATGCCAAAGTTTGGAGGTGACAATTAATGTTAAATACAATTGTATTAGGTGGTGGATGCTTCTGGTGCGTAGAATCTGTCTTTCTCTCTGTGGTAGGGGTGAAAGAAGTAGAGTCTGGTTATGCTGGAGGAAATACTAAGAATCCTGACTATAGGTCTATATGTTCTGGACAAACTGGTCATGCTGAGGTTGTTAAAGTTTCCTTTGACACTGAGAAAATATCACCGCAGGAAATCTTAGAAATATTTTTTGCAACTCATGACCCCACAACACTGAATAAACAAGGAAATGATGTTGGTACTCAATATCGTTCGATTATTATGTGTCATTCGCAAGAACAAAAAGACATTGCTCAACAAGTAATTTCAACTTTGAGTAATAATGGAACATTTAAGAATCCCATTGTAACTGAAGTAGTTGATTTGAAGGATTATTATAGAGCTGAGGAATATCATCAAAACTATTTTAAAAAGAATCCTTATCAACCTTATTGTGCATTTTCAATTCCGCCCAAGTTACAGAAACTCAAGAAATATTTTCCGGATAAAGTATCTGCCTAAATTATAGCCATCCAAGGGTTTCAAGATTTTATCTAATGGGATTTGGTCTCCAAACCTAAGCAAGAATGGGGTTTGCTCTCCAAATCTCTAAAGCGTTTTTTCACAAATCATGTTTGCTCTCAAGCTTGAATAATAGTTTGGTGATCGCTTTCTTTCTGGTGCATTTAAAGCTAGTCGTCAAAGGGGAACTAAACAGCAAGAGGCAGGTAAATTCAGGTCTATCAGAGACCGAGTACAATCCATAAAGTTTAGGGTCGAAGACTTTAAAAAAGGTACTTGGTTGCCAATGCTAACAAAAGGATTAAACTTCCAAACATCAGAGTTAATTCCGAGTTATAATGTTGAATACCAACAAAAGCAAAAAGATGGAACATATAAAGTTTGTGTTAGAGAACAATCTTGGAAACTTCAAACTCAATTGGTTTATGACAAAAAGCGCATGTGTGCCATATTTCCAGTAGAGTTGAAACCAGAAATATCTAATAGTCAATCTATCATTGCATTAGACCCTGGTGTTCG
>JAKQYF010000130.1:2704-8676 GCA_023356535.1 Trichodesmium sp. MAG_R03
TAAAACTACGTTAAAAGGTCGTGAAAATAAGCACAAAAGACAGCGATTGCAAAATAAAATTAACAGCTTGTTTATTAGGATAAGAAACCTAATAGATGAAGTCCATAAAAAAGTAGCAAAATGGTTAACAACTGAGTATCGCGTTATCTTTATCCCTACTTTTGAGTCATCCCAAATGGTTGCCAAATCAGGAAAAAAGAAGCGTAAATTAAACTCGAAAACAGTTCGTCAAATGCGCTCATTGGGCACATTATCGTTTCAAACAAACTCTTAAGTTCCACGCTTTCAAACGAGGCGCGACTGTCGTAGATGTAACTGAGGAATATACTTCCAAAACTTGTACGATCGGGCGGTCATGTTCATCAAAACTTAGGAGGGTCAAAGCATTTTAAATGTCCGTGTTGCGGTCACTCAATGCCGAGAGATTGGAACGGCGCTTTAGGGATATTCTTTAAAGCATTGCGAGATACCGCCAATGTCGATGGTTCTGCCGTCACATTGCTATGAACGGTATTTTCTGGTTTGGCCAGGAATTGCCGGGCTTGATGTATCTGCTTGTTAATAAATGCCTAGGCAAAATTAATTACCTAACTTGATTCCCCAATTACAGGGAATATATGCTTTTATTATTGAAAGTATGTGTAATTAATTTTGCATTATTAATTAATAATCATGTTTTACATCTAATTCTTATTTAAAAATTTTTCCAAGTGGAAGTATTTACACAATGAAAGAGGAGAAAAGTTTTGCTGCTTTTTATAAATGTGAATGTCAAGAATGTGGGGACGACTTTTACTTGACTGAAAGGTCTTTGCAAATTGATATAGCCAAGGGCCTTTCATTCCCTTCCATGTGTGCTAAATGTCGCAATGAAAAAATAAAGGCTGCTAATAATATGGGACTTTCTTCTTGGCCTATTCCAGTTGCTAATGACTTTGGAGAACGTTCACTAGAAGAGATTGGCCTAGGAAAGTTAGATACCAAAATTAATTCACCACAACCGAGAAAATATGACCCTGATGAAAAGATAGCTGAAAATTTTAAAATTCTGGAAGCTCCGGTGAATGGACTGATTCAAAACCTTATTGATCCACAAGGTAGCCGTGTAAGTATCCTAATTGCTCCTACAGGAACAGGGAAATCTGTGTGGGCAACTTCTCAAATACTACGTTCACAAATTGGCAAAGAAGGGAAAATTCTGGTTACACAACCACGCAAAGTTACATTACGTGTTCCTGAAGGTAAAACAGTCACAGAAACTACACCAGGTTTCATTGCCACTAAAATACTAGGGGCGCCAGGAGTAGGAGCAGGACATGAAGTAGGATTTCGATATCGGGATGAACGGTATCAATACGACCAGTCAACAAGACTTTTATTTCTAACTGATGGTATACTTATCAACTGGCTGATTTCAGGAGATATAGAAAGTTACAGGGTGATCATAATAGATGAGGCACATGAACAAAGCTTAAACATAGAGCTTATTTTTGCCCTTCTTCGTTACAAATTACCTCTATTTCCCCATTTGCGAGTGGTAATTATGAGTGCAACTATCGATGCCAAAAAATTTCAAGCATATTTTAAATGTTTTGGTAAGGGAAAACCTAAAAAAGTTCCTGTTTTTAGGCCAGAATCTAAAAATAATCGCACTCTTAAAAAAATTTATTATCGTTGGGGCAGTAGCAAAAACACTAACAATGATAAATTATCTTTTCCTGCTCTCAAATCTACTTTTCAGATTCCGGATGTTGTCTCTGAAGTTGTTGAAGCAATTTGCACGAAGGAAGGATTTACAAAACTAAATAAGCCCAATGGTGATATACTTGTTTTTGTACCTACAGTTGAACTCGTAAATAGTACCAAAGAAAACATAGAGAATATTACTGAATTCAATAACAGAATTGAAGTGCTGCCATGTCATGCACAAATGAATAAAGAGGAACAAGAGAACTTTTGGGAAAGTGAAAAGCGAGCAGAACAAGCTTTTAATGAGGGAAAAGATACTTCTCCTCAGAGAGTTATTGTTGCAACTAACTACGCTGAAACATCAGCAACATTTCCTAACTTGAGTTTTGTTATTGATACTGGCTATATTTCTGAGCCCAGATGGGATGCCCAAAAATGTCTTAGAGAATTCCCAATACCTCGTCATAGTCAAGCTGGATGTAACCAGCGTAAGGGTCGAGTTGGCCGAAAGCAAGATGGAGAAGTGTTCAGACTTTATACTAAATCTCAGTTTAATGATTTCCGTTCAGCACCTTTGCCTGAAGTTGCTTGTTCTAACTTAGATATGTTTTTATTGAAGGCAGCAGCAGCAGGTATTGGAAATCTAAATACTTTTCACTGGCTTGGGTTTGATGATGATGAGACGGGAAAGAAGCAGAAGTTAGAAAAAGAGCGAGCAATTAAAACTCTGAAAAGAAGTGGCGCTATTGATGAAGATGGATATATTACTCAGTTAGGTTTTCAACTGAAAAATATTGAGTTAGATACTGTTGAACTCGCATTGTTTTTGTGGACGAGTGATAGATTTGGGTGTAGTATTGAGGTGGCAACATTTCTGGCTTTTGTTCTTAACAAAAACAGCACTTCTTTGCTTGAGGACAATGAAAGAGGGTTATTCGGCTTTGGGTCTTGGGGCTTTGGATGTTACGATGATCTCGAATATTATTTGCGCTTGTTTTATCATTGGGAAAAAAATGAGGAGGCTAAAGATGAATGGTGGCAAAAATATGGATTTGACAAAGATATTTATTATCAGATCAGGAAGAAGCGAGATGAACTTTTAGAGCAAATTTCTAGCTATTGGCTGCAACAAAAAGATATTTATTATCAGAATACAAACAAAGAAGATGAAATTTCAGAACAAATTTCTACCCAAAAGCGAGAACTTGATTTTGATAGGCTTCATCGTGTGAGATTGCTTTTAGCATGGTGTATGTCTGAGTGGGCATATGATCGCGTTCCTAATCAAGTTAATTTGTTTCGCCCCTTGAACCCAGAAAATTGTCTTTGTGCCGATCCTGTGAGTATTAGTGAGAGTTCAGCTTGTATTATGACGAGTGAAATATCAACTTTTATTTGTATACAGCGAACAAACAAAATCAAGAATGATACTAATAATATTATTTTAGCTCACCATGTAATTCGTATCGACCCTAGTTGGGTAAGTTTAATGTTTCCGGTCAAGGTTGGCATTGTTCGTTTATCAATTATGATGAAACAAGCAATAGAGGATAAAGATCTAAAACTATCTCAAGAAACTAGAGATAGAATTATTAATAAGTCGGATTTAACACCTTGTTTTAGCCAATACAAAAAACTCGAAAGAAGATATCGCGCAGTTAAAAGAAATGGCAAAACCAAACATTTCTTTCTAGTATATGATTTAGAATCTCAAGAATTACTTATTATTAAATTCAAAGAAAAACAATCGAAGCTAATCAGATCAGGTACTGAGTTTCGTGGATACATTGAGGAAGAGGAAGAAGAGGAAATTGATACTGAAAATAAAATCCTGACTTTAAGTCAGTGGAGATTTTATAACAAGGGAATTAAGATAGAAAATAAAAAAGCAATAAAAAGCGAAAATAAAGATAAAGTGATAGTTCCACTAGAACCAGATGTAAAAGGTATCTTACAGACCAAAACACTAGGGGAGTCTGAACACTGGAGGGCACAAGCTTATAATGGAGAGTTGCCTTTGCAGGTGAAAGAAATTGATAACTATGACAGATCAATTCAGTTGGAACCTATTCCCACAGAATTTGTCAAAGGAAATAATTATGATGGGTATGTAGTAGGTCATTTCTCTGGTGAAAAAGAAGCCGAAGAGGCTGGGATTTTTGTAGAAATTGCCCCTAATAAAAAAGGACGAATTCCTATTCCTAACTCTGATATTCCCTCTGTTTATCCAGAAGGTGACAAAGTGAATGTAATTTATCAGGGACAAGATGATGAATTACTAATACTTGAACTTGAACCTCCATTAAATAAACTTTCTGAAAATACCAGTTCTGATGGAGGGTTACAATTAGCATTACAATTGTGGAAGGGGTATCAAAAAAACTTTTCATTTCCGACTAGATTTCTAGTCTTGATTATTTTTACTATAATTGTTTTGACTACTTTGTATTTGATGTTAAATAGAAACTCTATTTTACCTAAGAAGTATAATAATCAGGAAATTCCTAAATCTATAGAAAACAGCCTTTGAAGTTTTCCCATTTTTTTAGGTGGGGGAATATAAAACTGTAAATTAGCTGTTAAATTTTCTAGAAAAACTAATCAGGGAAATATCTGTATTGTTTGAGATAAATTCATAATTTGTGATAAATATTTAAAGATGTCTAGCACTAGAAATGGACGTAGCAAAGATAGGTTTGTCAGTTATCAAAACAAATTACAACAAGAATTATTTCTTGAAGGATTAGGTCTTTATTTAGAACCAAAAGATAGTTCTGCTCATCAAGCACATTCTGCGAAAAAATTTAGTGAAGGTATTTTTTTGTCGGGTATTTCTCAAAGTTATCAAGACTATACAGCAAAACAAATAGTCAAACAAGGTGTCGATTTGATAGAAAATTATATGGAAAATTTAAGTAAGCATTTAGAAGTAATTGAGAATCTAGAAGATTTAGTAATGTTATCTCGACTGCGAGCAATTAATAATAACGAGTTAGAACAAACTGAACAAGATTTACACTTTTATAGTTATAAAATTCAGGAATTTTTTAGCTACCAAAAATTAGGGTGGGCAGATAAAAAAATTAGTGATTTAAAAAAATCAAAAAAAATATGCTTTAATACCTCATCTAATCAAAATTACAAAAAGAACAACTATGAATATATAAAAAATAATCCAATCTATCACGAGGATGTTTTGGCTATTTATGACAAAAATGTATTTATTGAACACAAGTTTTGGTATTGTAGGTCCGATGTGATCAACAACATAAAGAGTTTCCAAGCTCAGGTTTAATACCAGGGTTCACACTCCTCAAAATACTGTTTCTTAATTTGAGCATCATTAGTAATTTGTTTCTTCAGCAGCGGTTTGTGAGTAGGGAAATATTTTGGCTGAAATATTAAAGAACGAGGTAGCCCATTTTTTATTCTTTCTTGGAGTAAACTAACAATTCCTCGATAATAACCAACAACAATAGCTTCATATTTTTCCATTTTTTCCCTATGATAAAGTTCTATAATTCCTCCATCTTTTAATATTGGGTCATTCAACAAATTAATAGTTTCTTGATATGAATATTTTTCCATATCTGCTGCACTTGATTTCTGATCAATATCTTCATTTTGAAGAATGTAAAAATCTATAAAGTAATCTAAATCAGAGTCCTGCAAACTTATTAATCCAAGATTTAGTAAAGGTAGCTCCTTAGTAGATTTATGGTATTCTATAGGTGGCAAATATCCTATAGGAAAAGGCAAAGAAATTGAATTATCTGAAAATACAATGGATATTTCTGAATTTTGATATTTAGGATCGTACACAAATGTTCGTAATACTGATGCAATGGCAGAATGATTTAGTGCATTGATACGAACAGGATTTTGGTTATGTTCTAGGTTTTCCCTAATCGCTCTTTCTAAATCTGCTCTTTCTAAATCTGCTTTTTCTTTGATCCATTGTTCTTCCATAATATAATTTCCTTGGTCTAGTAGTATCAAAATTTTTAGTCTATATAAGTAGACCAGATTTAGTTCCGTGAAATGGTTAATTTCTTTGATTTTTAATTAATTAAAAGTAATCAATTCAACTACAGCTTTATCCTGTTGATTTGCTTGTTGATAAAAGTTATATTTCTTTTGAAAAATTGTAATTAATTCTTTATTCCTATCTTCTAATTTTTCCTGAATTTGTTCCAGGAAATTTAATTGATCAGCAACATTAGCACCAGGTTCAAAAAAAAATTGTCAGATTGATGAGAATCTTGTAACTTTTGTAACTTTTT
>JAKQYF010000130.1:8776-15270 GCA_023356535.1 Trichodesmium sp. MAG_R03
CCAGTCAAAGTCTCTTGTCACTACAAATATAGTCAGATTCTCAGAAGTAAATACTTGAAAATCTCTATCAACAAAAGATTCATAATTTTCCTGATTATGGCAAAGATAAATAACTTGAAATTTAGTATTTTTAGGAATAGTATAATTACCCTGAAAAATAGTTGTAATTTCAAGAGCATGAGTTGTAAAATATTCTTGCTTATTGATATCAAACCATTTTATTTCTAGAGGATCCCTCTTCATATCATTATAACCATTAAGTGTATTCTTAAAATATTCAGCCATCAAGCCAAACCGAAGTAATAAAAGGTTGTGCTGATATATGATAAAACTTTCTCGACTCATCCTACCATTGAAAATACAGTTAAGCTCTTGTGAATAACGAGTTAATAATTCTACTTGCTCGTGAGTCCAAACTCCACGATTTACTAAAAAAGAAATGTGAACTAGGTCAATTTTCTTTTCTCGGATAGTTTCTCTTATTTCTGGAGACCAACCTGTAATTTTGATATAAAACTCCCTACCTTGTTCATCTGAAATTAATTTACCGTCTTCTTCTATAGTAACTTCCAACTCTTTACTAACCCGTACAATAGATTCAGGTATTTTTGGTTCAAATCCTTTTTCTAATTGATAGTTTTGATCTTCTTTTTTCCCACAAAAAGTTAACTGCATTTTCCCTGTATAAAAGTAAGCATCAGATAGACAATACATTAATGCTGCGATAACACCTGCATCTTTTCTAAACAAGAAACAATCTGCTGCTAGAAAAAGCCCAATTTCAAAGCTATTTTTAGTGTAACGATATACCCAAACTGATAAAACCCAATTATTCTGATGACATATTCTTGGAACCCAAATATTTTCATTAGTATTTCTATACTTATCTTTTTCATTTTTCTCTACATATTTTTCGTATTCCTCTACATACTTGAAGTAATTATTGAGTTTTTGGTGTTGTTTGTTCTGAGATTTAACCTGTTTTGGGAGTATAGTTAATTTATCATTACTATATTTCTTATATATTTCTTGGAGAACAAAGCTTCCAGGTGCAACAGCAAGGGATCTTTTACAGTAAATTATAGCTTTATTTTCCTGATCTATGTCTTTCCTCTTTAGGGTTTTTTCTAAGTTATTTATAATCAATTCTAAACCCAAGATATTTCCTGATTTTTCTGCAATATTGAAGCTTTGATCAAAATCTTTTAAAGCTGCTTTATAATTTTGTTGCAAAACGGAAATCATTCCTCTAGCTTGATAAATTTGAGCCAAATACTTTAGCTCACAATTTTCAATCTGTGAATGTTCAATAGCCTTGTTTAAGTAATCTCTTGCTAAATTATCAGGTTTTTTTGTCATAGAGAATATTTTACCTACGATGTAAAATGCATCCTTTTCTAGTCCTTTTTGCTGAACATTTTCTGCTAAAGATATACTCTTATTAAGATAATATTTATCACTATCCCATTTTTCAGCTCTATCTTTAATAAATTTCCGTAGACTTTCATAAAAATCACCATTAACTATTGATCTGCTATATAGAATGTTGTCAATCTGGAATAATATATAAAAAGCTTCAAAGCCATCTGATAGCTGCTCTCTAAAAGAGGATAATTTGACATTAGGAGGTTCATTATCAGCTATCTCGCAAAGATTTTTCAAACTCTCAATTGCTCGATTATATTGCAGTGGAAGAAGTTCTTTTAAACTCTCTAAACCATCTTTAAGAAACTCTGTTGATTTCTTTTCCTTATCCCTATTGTTTTGTTGATCCCAAATTTTTATAGATTCTTCAGGCATTTTTCTAAATTCAGGCAGCTCACAAATTTTAATTTGGCACAAAAATGCTAGGAATGCATCGCTTAAAAGACCTTTTGCTTGGAGTATTTTGCCAAGGAAACTATACCCAAGTGATTCATTAATCATATCATTAGTATCTTGGCCAATTTTGATTACACACTCGAATAATTCTTGTGCATCTGTTAGATAGTTTTGTGACTCTAATTGTTGCCCTACATTTATTAAACTTTTCGCCAATTCTTGTTTTTCAAAAGTCTTATCAAGACTAAACAATAACAATAGAGCTTTTGAGGCATCTTTATAATATTTATCACTTACTAATTCTTTACTTAAATCCTTTATTTGTGTCTTTAATTTACTAAAATTTTTAATTTTTCTAGAGATAGTATAAAAGTCTGCACTTAGTTCAAAAATTTCCAATGCTTTGACTTGGTTTGTGGCTTTAACTTTTTCACCTAAAGCAATGAGATTATCTAAGAGATAACGGTCATTTTTAATTATTTCTTTGTTTTCTCTGAGAACCATTAATATATCTTCAAGCAATCTTAAATTAGGTTGATTTAGTCTCCCAATAATTTTTACTAGATCACGAGTTCCAATTTTAATTTGTTCATCATCACTAATTTCCTGACCAATTTTAATTTGTTCGACAAACAACCTAGCTGCATGTTCTTGCTCTTTTTTATCCCATTTTACTTGGCCCAAGATATTATAACCTATAGCAAGTGATTTCCTCTCTTCACTATCTTGAGACAGTTTAATTACATACTGAATTACTCTTGTAGAAAATTTCAATTCATTTTTTTTACGAAGTCGGTGCCCAAGAATTATTAGGTTTTTTATTATGGGACTGATATACGAACTACTTTTAGCATACTTAACTACTACCTTAGCTTCTTTAAAAAACTTGTCATAAGCTTGTTTTAATTTATTTTGCTTAATAAATAGCCCAATTAAAACCTTCAGTCCATCAATGAAATAGTGGTTGTCTAAAAATTTGCTGACATTAATTTGACATTCAAGTATTGTTTTTGCATCCTCAAAGTTTTTCAGAGATTTTAGTAATTTTCCTAATTGTAAAAGCCAACGTATAAACTGCGTTTTATCTATAGAACTAATCTTATACATAGGATACAATTTCTCGAATGACTTCATACCTGAACGCATTTTATTTGTTTCAAACTGTAATTTAGCTAAATCGTATAACCCTTTAGCACGAAGTTGATGTTTATTTTCTTTCTTACTGATTTTATTGGCAATTTTTATTACTTCAATAGCTATGTTTGCTTGCTCTTGATAATGATAATGCTTCAAATAAGAACTTAATAAATGAAGCCTTTTGATCAGAAAATTTATATCTTGTGAATAATTTTTGTTTTTTAAGATAGATTCAAAACTGTTTAAAAACACATCATTGTTGTTGAATAAGAAGTCAGGATTCCTTTTAAAAAGTGTGCTGAATCCCGAATTTGAATATCCTCCTAATTGTAGTTTATCTTGATATTTTTCTCCAATCAAACTTTGCTCAAGAAAAGCTGTTATTGCTTCCTCTACTCTGCCTATCCTGTCGTATAATAACCCTTGATTATTTAACGCTCTTGCAAGATTTTCCCAGTCATCATTATCCCTATGAATGTCAATAGTAATTTCAATTGCTTCTATTGCTCGATCAAAGTCATAGTGTGTAAGTGCAAACCTTGAGAAACTTCTTAATGTACCTACCAAAGGTCCTTTAATCAAACTTTGCTCAAGAAAAGCTGTTATTACTTCCTCTACTCTGCCTATCCTGTTGTATAATAACCCTTGAGTATTTAACGCTCTTGCAAGATTTTTCCAGTCATCATTATCCCTATGAATGTCAATAGTAATTTCAATTGCTTCTATTGCTCGATCAAAGTCATAGTGTGTAAGTGCAAACCTTGAGAAACTTCTTAATGTACCTACCAAAGGTTCTTTAATCAAACTTTGCTCAAGAAAAGCTGTTATTGCTTCCTCTACTCTGCCTATCCTGTCGTATAATAACCCTTGAGTATTTAACGCTCTTGCAAGATTTTTCCAGTCATCATTATCCCTATAAATATCAATAGTAATTTCTGCTGCTTCTATTGCTCGATCAAAGTCATCGTATTCAGATGCAGAATCTGAAAAACTTCTTAATGTACCTACCAAAGGTTCTTTATTTTCTAAATAATTTCGTAATTTGTAGGTTTGCTTTAGACATTCTAGAGCTTTATCTCTATATTTTTCTTCAGCAATCATATTTTCATGGGTTAATAATTCTCCTATCTGTATAGATATGATTGCTACCATACGATTGTCTGGAATACTTTTATTAACCTTAATCTTATATTCATGAAGATTTACTAACAAATCTAGTTTTCCTAACATTTTACATAACATTTGAAATTGCTTTGCTGAATAACCTAATTCTCCAGATAACTGCTGTTTAAGACTTTTGGAGTAACAAAGTTTATAAGTGCGATCGAGATAGTCTTGTGCTTCTTTGTCTTTTCCTCGGAGCTTTAGTAAACCATATAGACAAACAATAGATCTAAAATATAAATTGTTAATATCTTCAGATCGAATAACTTCTTGATAATCTTGTATTGCTAAATCAATTTTTGTCTGAATATTTATTTCTTGAGCAATTAGTTCTTTCCGTGATAATAACACGAATACAGAATTTCCACGACTAAACAATGCCTTCTGCAATAATTTTTCGTTATTATTATCCAACTTTCTAGATTGATTCACAGCATTGCTTAGAGACTTTTGAGCTATTTCAACTTGGCTTGGACCGAAACGCTTATGATTTATACCAATTAAGCCTCTCCCAAAATCCTGATTATGGAACAGTTTTATAAGGGGTTTAATAGATTTTCCCGGGTCTATTGCTATTGCTATTCCTAATAGTATCCCATATCTAATATCCCACTTTATCAGATATTTTTGGCGTTCTTTTTTAGAATGAAGTCTGTTATTAATAACTATTTTTGCTGCTTTCAACCTTCTTGAAGCATAATATATTTTACCATTGAAACATGAAAATTTTGCTGCTCGCAAACAACAATCTATATATAATTGCCAATATTCTATTTTTATAGCTAACCTTCTCACTATTGACAGTGCTATTCCTGCTTCTTTGCCGTCTAGCTCTCTCTCAAAAAAACAGTTTAATCCTTCAGCTATTTCTTTCCAATCTTCGTGATTTTCAGGTAAAGTGTTAGAACGCAAAAATCCTAGAAAAGTAGGAAATTCTCTTAGTAAAATATACTGAAATTTTGACTTAAACGTTTTTGGCTTCTCTCTTAACTCCTGTTCTTTCTTTTGAAATAACCATTTTAAAGCTTTAATTATATTAGACTTATAATCTTTTAATTTTTCTAATTCTTCATAATTTTTATTTTGGTCAAACTGTTTAACCTTGTCCATAAAAAATTGGGCATGCTTTTTTCTAAGTTGTTCCTGTTTAGGATACTCTTGCAACTTCTTAAGAGCAAATGAGTAAATTAGTGAGTGTAATATATAAGTTTTATTATCTTGATCTTTTTTATCTACCAGTGAGAGACTAGAAAGACGCTCTAAAACTTCTGAATGTTTTAAATCATCATCAGAGGAATAATTGGGATTGTCATTATTGATAGCTATTACAGCTTTCAGGAAAAATCCTTCTTCAGCAAAAATAGCTAGACTTACAAAAAAGTTTCTCTGAGCTTCTGATAAAAGCTTATAACTTAATTCTAAAGAAGCTTCAACACTCCAATCAATTCTTTTGTCTGATTCTCGAAAACCACGCGCTGAACGATCTAGTTCTAGCCGTTCTTTTTCATCAAGTAGCGAGCTAACATATTTCTCAAGCATTTCATAATAAAGATTATCTTTGTAGCGCTTTTTATAATCCCCTAAAGTACAACCTAAAATTCTGAGAGCGAGTGGGAGATGATCAACAATTTTAATTATCTTTTCTACAAAGGTTTTTTCTCTTGGCTTAAAATCTTTACTTCCCATTAATTCCCCAAGTATTTCTAGAGATTCATTAGCTTCTAATTTGGGAATCTCAATTGTAGTACTAGTACTTTTTACTCTTACATACTCTTCTACACGCTTGGACAAATTTTTATCTCTAGTTGTTACAATGACAGTACACTTATTCTTTTGATTTTTAAATAAATCTCGAAAAAAATTAATTATACTCTGATCATGGTTCTGATTAATATTATCAAGTATTATGAGAAATTCTTTCTCATAAAAATTATCTTTTATTAAACTTGTGATCTTTTCATCATCATAAAAATTATCTTCATCTAGTTCTATTTTTTTACCTAAAGTGCGGATGATTTTGAAAGCTATACTATCTGCTGTTACTTCTTCAGTTGTATATTTTGTTCCAATTATTCCATCCTTAAAGTGTTCTTTGTCTTCCTTATATTTTTTTGCAAAATGATAAGCAAGGGTTGATTTACCAATTCCAGCTTTGCCAACCAAATAAATAATACGTTTCTTTTGAGTATTTTGATTTTCAATAAGTTGTTTTTCAATTTCCTTTATTTGCTCTGTTCTACCTTTAAAATTAACAATTGGTGATGTCTCAGGTAGTTTAAAAATTTTTTGAGAAGAGATGGGGTCAAGCTTAGGAGTTTTTGGTTCCTTTTCTGGAGATTTATTAGCAGAATTTGATTTGTTTTCCTGATCAA
>JAKQYF010000131.1 GCA_023356535.1 Trichodesmium sp. MAG_R03
TCAAGAAAATCATATTGCTTGTGCAATGTTAGTGTGGAACTTTTTCAAAAGATTTGCTTCTAAAATAGGTCAAAGTATTTATAAAGTTAAGCACGGATTATTATCAAAATATCTAACCGACTAATTGCAACATCCTTCAATTAAAATGAAGGTTATTTGACTTGAAAAACTAAAGGTTTTTTGCATAAAAATAGTTAGGCGATTGCTAACGCAAAGCTCCGCTAACGCACGTGCACATAGTGAGATTTGTCGGAATTGTCATGCGCTATATATAGTGTTTTTGCGTAAGTCCTGATATTAATCCAATTCAAGACTTATGTAAAATTACTATTTGTAGCGTAAATATGTGAAACAACTGCTAAAATACACTATATATAGCAACAATGCGTAAGTGTTGCCAATTTAGTTTACCACCTTAATTGCTATTACTAGAAAAAAAATTATTAACAAAATTCAAAATTTAAAGCTATACTGTAAACCGTAAAATACTCTGAGAAAGTTTACCCAAACTCCATGCGGTTGCAACGTCAGTTTAGTGGACAAATTATCACTTTAGACACCCAAAACCCAATAGGCGGTGGTGGTGAAGGTCGTATATATTCTGTGCTACAAAATCCCTCTCTAGTAGCCAAAATTTACCATAAACCTACAGACGAAGATGTAGATAAACTGACCATAATGTTCTCTCATCCACCAGATTTACCTATGGGAACTGGGCATACAGCGATCGCATGGCCTGTAGATTTATTACGTACTACCGATAATAAACAGCAAATAGTTGGTTTTTTAATGCCCCGTATTTCCAGAGCAGAACCAATACATATATTTTACAACCCTCGCAACCGTCGAGAACAAAAACCTCTTTTCAACTATCTTTATCTCCATCGTACAGCTTGTAATTTTGTGACAGCAGTTAACGCTTTACATAACAGTGGATATACGATCGGCGATGTCAATGAGTCAAATATTTTAGTCACCGATACAGCTCTTGTTACCCTAGTTGATACCAATTCATTTCAAGTGCGCGACCCATATACCCAAGAAATTTATCGTTGCCCAGTGGGTAAACCAGAATTTACGCCCCCAGAATTACAAGGTCAGAGTTTCCGGGAAATTGACCGCAAACCTGAACATGACTTATTTGGTATAGCAATATTAATATTTCAACTATTGATGGAGGGAAACCACCCTTTTGCCGGAATTTACAAAGGTAAAGGGGAACCTCCCACTATTGAAGCTCGGATCAAAGCTGGTTATTTTCCCTACAGTAAAAAGCGAGTTCCCTATCGCCCAACTCCATTTACACCAGATTGGAAAATTTTGCATCCCACTATACAACAGTTATTAATTGCCTGTTTTGAGTTAGGGTATGAACATCCAAGGTCGCGCCCAGATACGAAAGCTTGGTTAGAGGGGTTGCGGGAGTCAGAAAATAGTCTAGTAACTTGTCAGAAAAATCATCAGCATTTGTATGGAAATTACTTAAAATCTTGTCCGTGGTGCGAACGAACTAAACTATTAAAGGGACGAGATCCTTTTCCATCAAGGGCAGCAGTTATAAATAATCAACATTTGGAACCTGAGCTGAAGAAGAGGAAATTCTTATCCTTAAGGTCACAAAAAACTACTCTCCCTAAAAAAAATGCACCACCTAAACAAATTATTATTACTCAGAAAATGGGGCAGTATCAACCTTGGCTGACTCCTGTTTCTATGAAGTTCAAACCGCCCTCCTTACCTATAATTCCCTTGCCAGGAGGTGGTAAAGGTTTTATTGGTATTGCTCAAGATGGGATTTTTGGTGGCTTTTGGGGAGTGTTGTTTGCCGCAGCAGTAGGAGGTCTGGTATTAGGTATAGTTAATAGTAGTATTGCCATTTTAGGTGGTATTATTATGGGAATATTCTGGGGTGCTTTTTTTTCGATCGCCTGTCAATATGTTATCCCGATGGGTTTATCTAGTGGTAGCTTGGGTTTAACGGGAGGGGTGTGGGGAGGGTTTATTGCTGCTGCTATTAGTGGTGCTGTTTATGGAATTAGCAACCGTCTTGGGGTATTTGCCCAAGCAGTTGTATTAGGAGGATTTTTAGGTACTATTTTGGGTGGTGCTTGGAGTGCTTTTAAACCACCTTTAGCGTTGCCTGTTCCTGGACGAGTTGGAGGTAGACGAGGTTTATTTTTAGGTGCAATTTGGGGTGCTTTTTTAGGTATGGTTATTGGAGCAATTTTAGCTGGAATTTTTGTGTTTCAGGTAAGTATGAATGAGAATAATAATTCTTGGGTTGAATTGATGTCTATATTAATAGTTAGTATGATTTCGGCAATGGGTGTCGGTACTATGGGTGGAATTATGGGCGGTGTTGTTTTAGGACCAATTTTAGGTGCCCCTACTTTGCCTTTATCTAATAATTTATCGGGAATTAGAGGTGCTTTATTAGGTGGAATTTGGGGGTGTTTTTTAGGAGCAATTATTGGTGTGATTTTTGGTGTAATTTTACCACAAATTGTGTCAATAGATTTGGTGGGAATTCTGCGAATTGATGCAACATGGACTTCGATTCTTTCAACAATTTTTGGAGCTGGTTTAGGTGCTATTAGTGGCTGTTTTTCTGGGGCGGCTTGGGGAGCTATGGGGAAATGGTAATTAATAGTAAATCTGGTTTATGAAGGTTTATTAAAAGGTTAAAGCAAAAAGCAGGAGCCTGGTGTCAGGAGCCATAAAACTTAAAACTTCCCATCCGTCTCACAAATATGCCAGATAAGATTAATAATCTAAAATATTACCTATTTCTGGCTAATCATAAAAACCTTTATAATTGATAACTAATAATTGATAACTCAAAAAAAATTATGCAGTCTGGACAAATTCTGAGAAGCCGTTATAAAATCATTAAATCTCTGGGAACTGGAGGATTTGGGGATACTTACTTAGCTCAAGATCTAGACTTACCAGGACATCCCAAATGTGTGGTTAAACATCTATCACCAAAAAGCTTAGACCCTACAGTTCTAAATATTGCTAGAAAGTTATTTGAAAGAGAAGCAGATACCTTAGATAAATTAGGTAACGACTCAGATCAAATCCCAAAATTATTTGCCCATTTCCAAGAAGAAAGAGAATTTTACCTAGTACAAGAATATATAAAAGGGCAAGATATAAGTCGGGAACTTACTCCCGGGAAAAAATTAAGTGAGTCTGACACTATTGCTTTAGTCAAAGGGATATTAGAAGCATTAACGGTTGCTCATCAAAATAATGTAATTCACCGAGATATCAAACCACAAAATTTGATGCGTCGTAGCTCAGATCATAAAATAGTATTAATAGACTTTGGGGCAGTCAAAGAAATAGATGTATTGACTACAAACCAACAAGGTGCAACAACTTTAACTGTTGCAGTGGGAACTCCTGGTTATATGCCAAGTGAACAAAGTAATGGTAGACCTAAGCTCAGTAGCGATATATATGCAGTGGGAATGGTAGGAATAAAAGCATTAACAGGCAAAGACCCAGGATATTTACCGATAGACCAAGATACAGGAAATATCATCTGGCGAAATGAAGCCCAAGTAAGCAACCCTCTGGCAAATATACTAGATAAGATGGTGCATGAATATTTTCCCCAGCGTTATCAAAATGCTATGGAAGTATTAGATGTTCTACCAGAAATGACGGTAGAAGTTAACCCATCTAAACCAAGACAGACATCAACGGCAAAAACGTCAGTAAAAGCAAACCTACCCCAACCCCCAACTCATAAAACCAGAAGACAAATATTGATCTTAGGAGGTTTGGCAGCAAGTGGTTTTGTGGGGGCACTTTTAACTCAAAGATTTCTTAATAAACGATCTCAAGAAAGATTTTCTAATTCTATTTCTATTCTTCAAGCAAGATCATCACCTATTTCTCTACCAGGGCTAGAAATTCTCATTCAGACATTTGCTACTGTCATAGTTGACCGTAGAGGAGAAATAATAAGGAGCCCTCGAGGTCGAGCAGAGGTAATAATAGAAAATATTGGTAATGAAGTCTTTCTAGAAATGGTAAAAATTCCCGGAGGTAGGTTTCTGATGGGTTCTCCAGAGACGGAAGCGAAGAGTTCGAGTCGTGAAGGTCCGCAACATTATGTAGATGTGCCAGAATTTTTGATGGGAAGGTATGCAGTTACTCAAGAGCAGTGGGAAGCAGTTATGGGAAATAACCCTTCTGGGTTTCAAGGTGCAAGTCGTCCTGTGGAAACGGTAAGCTGGTATGACGCGACAGACTTTTGTCAGAAACTCTCACAAATAACAGGTAAAGAATATACTTTACCCAGTGAGAGTCAATGGGAATATGCTTGTAGAGCCAGAACAAAAACACCATTTTCTTTTGGAGAAACTATAAGACCTGAGTTAGTTAACTATGATGGTAACTATCCTTATGCTAATGCTCCGAAAGGAATATATCGAGCACAAACAACAGATGTGGGAATTTTTTTACCCAATAGTTTTGGTTTGTACGATATGCACGGGAATGTGTACGAGTGGTGTCAGGATGTTTGGCATGAGAATTATAATGGAGCACCTACTGATGGTAGTGCTTGGGAAACTGGAAGTGATAGTGGTCAAAGACTGCTCCGTGGCGGTTGCTGGTTAAACTATTCTTGGGTCTGCCGGTGTGCCGAGCGCCTCTATGGTAATGCGGACAACTTCAAGGTCGATAGGGGTTTTCGGGTTGTCTCGTCTGTGGCGATCGCGACTCAAAATTTAGTCAAATAGTACTTTGGGCTAAAGCCCTACTAAGAACTTGAATTGACAAACCATTAATTTTTGGAACTGGTAATAGTGCTATTGGTGGCTGTTTCTCTGGGGTGACTTGGAAAGCTATGGGAAAATGGTGATTTTTACTATGAAAGTGGCGATCGCGACAACCCTAAATACCTTGCTGATTAATCATAAAACCTACATTCCGCACTTCAAATACACTACAAGAGTCTTGTTAACGAAGAAGGTGGATTACAGCCTCTGTTCTTGCTAATTACTATTAATATTTTTTCTCATATATCTTTTGACTTACAAACTTCATACTTATTATCAGACAAGGCCTTCAATAGTCCGTCTGATATACTACATTTTGACGTGCGGAATGTAAGATAAAAGCACAGATAAATAAAGGCTTTAGCCTTATTTGGGAGGCAAAAAGTACAGCTTTTTAGTAATTTAAGCTTAAAAAGTTAGGATTTCAGGCTGACCATGATAGAAAAGTTAAGGGACAATTATTACTACCACCTCCTCTGTAATTCTCATTTCTCGAGACTTCTAACTTCCTATTCGCTATTTACCGAAAAATTGGGTTTAAAGCCTCGCCCATAAGCAGGCAACTTTTTAGTTGATTTTTTTTCACTGGCTTAGTCCTTCTTGCTTTTTAGTTCACAAGAAATATATTAGTCGCGGGTGGGCTTACCGAGACAAAAAACGGACATTGAGGCCAGCAGCCAGACTACTGCCAAAGTAGCAGCAGCCTGTGAAATGTCAACCCGTCGAGGGGCTACGGCTCGGTTGTTACCCAGTGCCTTTAGGCCGGGGAGGATGTCAATAATCTCTACTTCCAACCTGAAAAGACTTTTTCAGCAAACCCTAAATATATAACCGGAAAACAGGAAATCAGATTCAATAACAAAGTTTCCCAAAATTTGGAAACTTTGATACAGGTTTTTCGTCCAAACTATCAATTGCATTGATGATGATTGTATTAATTCCAGTTATCATCTATTTCCATATTACTAGCAAAAATTTTTGCCACTATGATTGCTTTGGCATTAGAACGTTTTCGTTTTCCAGGAAGTAATGTTTTAGAAGCTATACTTTTTTTGCCAATAATTATACCCGAAGTTACGATTGGTATTTCTTTATTAGTTTTCTTTTCTTTGGGGTTAAGGTTAATAATCTAAAGTATTACCTACTTCTGGCTGATCATCAAAACCCTTATAATTAATAACTGATAATTGATAACTCAAAAAATTATGCCGTCTGGACAAATCCTGAGAAACCGTTATAAAATCATTAATTCTCTGGAAAGTAGTTAAGTGGCTATTTAAGTTTTTTGCGGATGGTCAAATATTCAATTTCCCAAAACCCTAACTATTGAGAATAAAGTGTTAAATATTTATCGTTCTCTCCTACTTCCCATTATATTTTCTGGATTTAAAGCTGATCCAGAATGGATACATCATCGAGTCCTAAATATGCTCAGTTTTATAGATACTTACTCCGACTCTCAACTGATAAGTATTATTCAGACAATGATGAAGAAACTATTTTGTTTTGAAGATACTCGCCTAGAGCAAAATTTATGGGAATTAAATTTTAAAAATCCAGTAGGTTTAGCCCCAGGATATGATAAAGACGGTCTGGCTATTAATACCTGGCCTCGATTAGGTTTTGGGTTTGCTGAACTTGGTACAGTTACTTTCCATGGACAACAGGGAAATCCCCAACCAAGATTGTTTCGTTTACCAAATGATAGGGCTGTCTTAAATCGAATGGGATTTAATAATCAAGGAGCTGCTGCTTTAGCTAAGAGGTTACAAAGTCAAAGCAAAACTAATTCTTTTATTCCTCCTTCTTTATTTCCTTATGGTATAAATATTGGTAAATCTAAGATCACTTCTTTAGAAACAGCAGCAACAGATTATTTAAATAGTTTTCGATTGTTAAAAAGTTGTGGAGATTATTTTGTTGTTAATGTATCTTCTCCTAATACTCCAGGGTTACGTTCCCTACAAAATGTAGATAGGTTAAGTAAAATTTTAGCAGTTTTGCTAGAAGAAAATCAAGAAAAAAAGCCCATTTTACTTAAGATTGCACCCGATTTAGAAAATGAAGCGATCGCCTCAATAATAGACTTAATTAAAGAATATCAAATATCTGGTATAATTGCCACCAACACAACTATTAATCGTGAGAGATTAAAAACTAAAATTATTCCAGTAACAGGTAAACTTATTACCGAAGAAGCAGGCGGAATTAGTGGTGCACCATTAACCCAAAGAGCAACAGAAATAATTAAATTCATCTGGCAAGAAACAAAGGGAAAATTACCAATTATTGGTGTAGGTGGTATATTTACGGTAGAAGATGCGTGGGATAAAATTACTGCTGGTGCCAGTTTAATTCAAGTTTATACAGGGTTGGTATATCAAGGGCCAGGAATGGTTAAACAAATTCTCCAAGGATTACGAAAAAAGCTAGATGAATATGGATTAAATTCTGTTTCTGAAGCTGTTGGTTTAGCAAATAAATAAGTTGTAACTTACATTTTGTCATGCAAAATGTAGTATAATAACGTGCACTAGTATGTTTACATAATAAAAATTGCTACTAATGTAGTATATATGAAAATATTGTTAATGCTAGCATAATTTATACTACATTTAAAGACTATAGTAATATGTAAATATGTGAGTGCTCATGGCTATACATAAAATAGTAATTATTGCTAAGATTCAACAGTTATTCAAGTTTGACTAATATTATTTGTTATTACCTCTATAGGTTGTATTTCTTTAGATAAAAATTTAATATTATCAGGGTTAAAATTAAAAGTAGAAAACAAAGGCAAAATTTCCTTGCTAAAAGCTTCTGCGGCTTTAGAACGGTAACGATTAGGATTATAAATAACTGATAATATCCTATTGATAACTATCTGTTCTATTTTTACTGTAGTCAGAACCCTAATTTGTAATTCCTTTTCAATAGCAGAAAGAGAAACAAAAGCTACTCCCAAACCAGACTGAACGGCATTTTTAATGGCCTCAATTGAACTGAGTTCCATCTCGACTTTCAGACGACGAGTATCAATGTCACTCTGGGATAATACTTGATCAATTACTTTGCGAATTGTAGATTGAGAATCTAGAGTAATGAAGTTTAAATGATACAAGTCATCTTTTTGAATTGTCTCCTTTTCTGCCAGAGAATGAGACACAGGCAAAATTAAGGCCAGTTCATCCTCGGCATAAGGTATAACTTCCAAGGACTCTTGCAATTCTGGAGGAACTTCACCCCCAACAATAGCTAAATCTATTTGTCCATTAACCACACTCCAAGCAGTACGACGAGTAGAATGAACGTGTAGCTGCACAGCTACATCAGGATATTTTTGTCTAAACATCCCAATCATTTGGGGTAGTAAATAAGTACCAGTAGTTTGAGAAGCACCAACAATTAAAGTACCTCCCTGGAGATTTTGTAGATCCTCGATCGCCCGGCAAGTTTCTTGACAAATAGATAATATTTTCTCACCGTAAGTAAGTAGTAGATGACCAGCTTCAGTTAATTGTGCCCGGCGACCACCCCGGTCAAATAAAGGCACATTCAACTGTCGTTCTAAGTTTTGCACCTGTAAACTCACTGCTGGTTGAGAAACAAATAAACTATCGGCAGCTCGTTTAAAGCTACCTTCAGCAGCGATCGCTTTAAGAATGCGTAATTGGTCTAGGGTGAAAGGAAGCTCAGACATATTGTTAAAGAAAAAAGAAATTTAGGGAGTTGATGCCGAAAGGGTTATCTAATCGACAAAAAATGATCTAATGGCCTTCGATTTGACTCCATAGGTCTTTGGAAAGGACGAAAAGAGTGGGGAAATGTTGACAAATTTGAATTTACACTTTTTTTGATATCTCAAATAAATAGCTTTTTAGTAACTACAAAGGTTAGGACTTCTGGAAAAGCCGAAATTAACGAATATAGCTAAAGCCAAAAGTCAGAAGTCACAAGTAGTAGTGAATGGCCATTTACCAGTACATTTGCAGCATGGATTAAATTTGAGAGGCGCGAGAACATCCTAAACTTCCTTGCACCTGCTATAATTACTATCTTCTACTTTTTGCTATAAGTTGACTATTTTATAAGTGAAGAAAAGAAGGAAATCTCTTTCTATATCCTTAGTCAACCTTATCTTTTCTCTTGGTCTTTTCCATAGCGCTAAGCATTTAGGGTGCAGACGTTGGTAAATCCCGTTAGCATTTGCGTAGCTAGACATAGGAAAGTATTTCCCCATTCAAAATTCAGTTAGAGATTAATTTTGATTTTTGAATACATGAATTTTGACTTGCGCATCCAAGAGATAAATATAGTCATTCTGATTTAGATTGAGACAAGATTTTCTTGCTGTGAAAGGGTTTTAGCTGAAAAAGTATCCCATTCTTATTCGGAATGACTATAGTTTGCGTCCTTATAACATACTGCTGGAGTATTCCTCCAAAAGTTAACTTTTATTATTAATTTTCTCTAGTGGCCATGTATAATAATAATAATTTTTTAACCCCTAGCCATTTGATTATCTTAGGTTTATTGCTGAGTTTTGTGATCGCTCATAGTGGTTTAGCTGCCCTTCGTTCCTGGGCAGAAACCAAAATTGATCCTAGACTCTACCGCATCTTCTTTGCCCTAGTCAGTCTACCACTAGCAGTAGTTCTGATTATTTACTTTTTAAATCACCGTTACGATGGCTTACAGTTATGGCAACTTCAAGACGTCCCAATTGTCAAACCTATAGTTTGGATATTATCAGCAATTTCATTCCTTTTCCTTTATCCTTCTACATTCAACCTGCTAGAAATTGCAGCAATTCAAAAGCCACAAGTATATCTCCATGAAACAGGGATTATTCGCATTACCCGCCATCCTCAAATGGTAGGCCAAGTAATATGGTGTATTGCCCACACCCTTTGGTTAGGGACAAGCTTTACTTTTGTTACATCAGTTGGCCTAATACTCCATCATTTGTTTGGTGTTTGGCATGGCGATCGCCGACTTAAGGAGCGTTTTGGTGAATCTTATGAGAAATTAAAGTCCCGAACATCAGTTATTCCTTTTCTTGCCATTATCCAAGGACGTCAAACTTTACATTTACAGGAATTTCTCCGATGGGCTTATCTTGGGGTAGGAGTTTTTATTCTTTTATTTTGGCAAGCTCATCCTCTACTAATCTGTGCAACTGGGAACATAGACTGGTAGCATGATCCCAGGATATACAAATTTAATTAATATATATTCAAGAATGATGGTTTTGTCAATTCACGAAAAGACTTTTAAAAAAGAGGTTTTGGAATCCTCTCAACCTGTTTTGGTTCATTTTTGGGCACCTTGGTGTGGCTTGTGTAAAATGATTGTCCCCCAATTAGTTCAATTTCAATCTGAGTGGAATGGCCACTTAAAGCTAGTAGGGGTGAATGCTGACAAAAGTTTAAAGCTTGCTAGTACCTATCAACTCCAAACTTTGCCTACTTTGATTATGTTTAAAAATGGCCAAATAGTTAATCGATTAGATCATTTTCAGGCACGAGAAGATTTCCGGCGAACATTGAATGCTTTTATCTTAACGTTGGTTGAAGAACCACGCTCTGGGTCAAAGGAGCATTGGGATGAAAAACAATCAATCTTGTGGTACAATAAGGCTGGTTATTAACTTGCCCAAATATATAGAAATAGAGGGGATTAACTGAATTGACGAAAAGTAGCAACTTTGGGTAACACTGTAGAAAGATCCTTAGCTCGGGTAAGAGGAATGATGACTGGGAACATTCCATACTTGAACTCAATACATATCTGGAAGTATCTGAAATAATTACGAAAAAAAACTCTATATATAGCATTACTGCGTAAGTCCTGTTCATGTCAAAAATCTTGCCACTTTTTGAGAATATCTTTGGAGGTAATGGTTGATGGGTAGGACTTTTAGAGTTTATAATTCTAGTTTTTGAATTGTTACAACCTATTTAGGATTTCTATATCTATTAGGACTTACGCATGAACGCTACTGGTAGGGTGTGTTAGGGCTAGCGTCACGGACTAAGTATCTATATATAGTACCTTGGCGTAAGTCCTATCTATATTATGCCTTAATCTATAAATCAGCCTATAATAACCGGATTTGGTATAATACTAAATCCGGCTATCAAAGCAGGCTTGTCTCATCACCTAATCCCTTATAAATTTAGGAGGTATCTGTATTTATACTTCTAAAGTTATGGTCAAAAATAAGTGACAAATCATTGTGTCTTCGCCTATTCCTATTCCCTATCTTCTTTTTTACAATACTTATCCCTATTATGAGGCGCACATTTAGCAGGCAATACGCCTGTATCACAAGAATTTTACTATTCAAGCATTGTACATCATCTATATTTATACTTCTAAAGTTATGGCAAAAATACGTGGCAGATAATTGTGTCTTCGCCTATTTTCTATTCCCTATCTTCTTTTTTGCAAAACTTATCCCTACTATGAGGTACACATTTAGCAGAAAATATGACTACATCACAAGAGTTTTACTATTCAAGGATTGTACATCATTTGTACGAAATGATACTATAGCAACGTGGGCTGGTATGTTTGCATGGTACAAATTGCTACTAATGTAATATATGTGAAAGTATTGGTAATAGTAGCAGAAGTTTGTACTACATTTCAAGGCAGCAGTAGTATGTAAAGATATGAGTGCTCATTGCTATATATCAGGACTTACCCAAAGGAAGTAACTGTAGTGTGAATATCTGAAATAATTACGGAAAAGACACTATATATCGCAATACGGCATAAGTCTTGTATATATTTCCTTTACAAACACCTCTAGGCCAATAAAATATAGAATAAGTTATAATTTTAATGATTAAATTTTCCTAAATTTTTCTTATACTCTTTTATAAAGAGAAGTGGTTTGTATAAAATGGCGAACAATCTAGAATCAAGTATTAACCTACTGAAACTAAATTCTGAGTCTACTCTTAGACAACTACCTTTGACGGACTTTCAAGTAAGTCCGATGACTCCAATAGAATTAGTTGCATCTCAGTTTAATAAACAATCTGAGTTACCTGGAGTTATAGTTGTCTCTGATCAAAAGTTTTTAGGGATGATTTCTCGAAGTTACTTTCATGAACAAATGAATTCTCTTTATGGAAGCAAACTATTTATGAAACGTCCCATTCAACTTGTTTTAAAAGCAAATAAATATTCGGACAAATATTTGATATTACCTGCGGAAGAAAAAATTAACTTTGCGGTACAAAGAGCATTAAGTCGTTCAGATGAAACAGTTTATGAACCACTGATAATTAAATTTACTAGCAAAAAAAATCCTGATGTTGGCATTTATTTTTTGCTAAGTTTTCAAACTTTAATTTTTGCTCAATCTCATAGTATAAAACAAGTTATTAATGAGTTGGCTCATTACAAAACCGATGCGAAAAATTATTTAATGCAGCTAAAAAGTAAACAGTATAAACTCCAGCAACATACTGAAGCATTACAAGTTCAGAAACAAGAAATTTTAGACAGAAATAAATTATTAGAAAAACAACATAATGAACTTATTAGCAAATCAGAACAAATTAAGAATATGAACAAGACTATGCAAGAAATTACTGGTTTCAGTTCTCAGGAGGTAAGAAAAGCATTTTTTGCAACATTTGAAGGAGTACAAAAAATCAATAACAATATGAATAAAATTGTTAAGATTGGTCAGGTGTTTACAAATGAACTAAATCTAGTTAACTCTACATCAAACCAAATAGAAATAATTAGTAAGCAAGTAGAGCATTTAGCAATACAAGCTGCTATCGTTGCTGGCCATTCAAATTCACAACTTAGTGGTTTTAGTCATATAACTAATGAGATTGGAAAATTAGTGAGTGAAACATCTGAAGCAGGTCGTCAAATGAATGAAGTAACTAATCATTTAATCCCGAAAATTTCCGAACTAAATAATTTGGCTGAAACTGGTAAAAATACTGCTCAGTCTCTTGTAGAAAATAATCAGCGTTCTGAGAAAACATTAGATGAGTTAGACGGATTAATTCAACAGCTCAACTTAGAGACAAAAGCAGTTAATTTCTCTGATATTGAAGATCAAAATATGGATATTTATAAGTTGCAAGCATTGAAAAGCAAACAAGAAAAAGAAAAACTGATAGAAAAAATTAATTCTAGTTTAGATAAAAAAACAAAATTTTCAAGTTAAACTAAAAAAGTAACTAGCTTTATGAAAAATATTAATGAAAGTAATATTAAAATCATTGTTACTCCAAATTATTTTCTTTATCAAGATATGAAATCATACTATCTTGAGCTTCAAGGTGTAGGTAATCAAGCTTCTGGATATCTATATTGTAAAAATAATGAAACAGTTAGTCGAGCAGTTTCTATGGATAAAGTTCAGTTAGAAGGAATTTGTAAGGTAAAACAACTTATTGCTCTACGACAGAAAGCAGTTATAGATATTAGACCTATTCTAGAAGCACATAACTGGGAGGTAATTCCTATTGCGGAGGATCAGATGAAATCTATATCTTAATTATTATTCATAGGAACCCTACTCTCTACTTTCTACTTTTACTTTACTTGTTTTTTTTTGATTTATTAAATCATTAGCCCAATATTCGGCACTAAAAGTAGATTCTTAGACAACTTGGAGGAAAAAACTTCAGTCCCACATTCTATAGGTCAAGCTCTAAGGTTAAACGTAGTATAAAAATTCGGAACTTGGTAAGAATTTATGCTATGTAGATTCTATTTATTAACCTTTCTCATTCCTCAAATTATCAGGAAAATATTAAGCATAAATAATTACTTAATTGTAATCACTATAATTTTTTCCGACTCCTGACTCTTAAATTCTGACTTCTGACTCCTAATAACCTAATTATTTAATATTTGTTTACTTTCTTTTCTTTGTTTGTTTTTGCCTTTTCCAATCTGCCAGTGCTTTTTGAGAAGACTCATAAGCTGGTGTTCCATAAGGAACTAACTCACCAGCCAAAATAGCCTCACTCAAGTTTTTATTCTTAGCTCGTACTTTAGCAATACTAAAAATTGTATTACTCCACTGAGTAATCAACTTTTGAGCTTCTTCATATTTAGGCTCACCAGAGCGAATTTTACGAGCTTCGTTAATTGCTTTTATATAAGAAGAAGCTTGTCCAACTTTAACCTGTTCCTGCGCAAATTTGAGTAATTCTTCATTAAACTCTTCATTAGCTTTTTTTTGTTTAGCTACTTGTAGTTCCCATTCTGCGATGGCCAACTGTGCTTCTTGATAAATTGATCTGACATTTCGAGGTACTAATTTAGCCGCAGCAATTGCACTATCATAATTTCCTTTTAATGCTCGTCCACTAGCTATATCAAGAATAGTAAAACTCCAGCTTTCTATTTGATTTTTTGCTTCAGGGTAGAGTGGATCGCTTTGAGAAATTTCAGAAGCTTTGATAATTGCCTTACTAAAACTAGAGGCTGAAACTGAATTAAGTACGATTATAGCTTCAGATAATATTAATTCATTAGGTAAGAGCTGATTTTCTTTGGGATTTTGACTATCCCCTTTATTAATAGAAGTTTTGACCGTAAATTTACCTTCAGTACCAGATACTACAGGTGATGCTGGCAAAGTTACTTTTGATGATGTATCTTCTTCAGTGTTGATAGTAAGTAAATGGCCTTGATCAACTACCTGTTTACTAACAAATATAGACTTATTGGTTAAAAAGACGCCTAATAGTAAGAATAAATAAGTGAGACTACTTCCTGCAATTAATTTTTGCACAAAATAAGATTTATCAGGTTGTATGTTTTGAGCAATATTTTCAGACATTTCTACTTGTTGTTTGATATAGTTTGTGATGTTTATTTGAGATGCAACCGGAATATAGGGTCTAAAAATCTATCTCCAAAAGTTGAAATGAAAAATGGACATCTTAAATTGAATAATTTTTATTGCGGCAATTTTTTTTTATAAAATTTTAAATCATGAAAAGCTTTCCATATATAGTTTTCACCCTTTGTCTGAGAAACTCAAAAACCTGTTTTTGTAAAAAAATGGAGAAAAGGGGTTGACACATCAAGAAAGAGTTGCTAATTTAGTAAATGCGCAGGTGAGAGATACAAAAAACTCAAGCCAACGTCTGAACCTAGAAAACTCAATAGTTTGAAAGTTGAAATACACTATTTACTATATTTCTTGTTATAAAAACAATTAATTCAGGGTTAAGAGATATATTTCTTAATCCTAAAGATACAAGAAAAAAATCTCCACGTCAATAGACAAAGAGAAAAAACAGAGAATCAAACCAAACATCATGGAGAGTTTGATCCTGGCTCAGGATGAACGCTGGCGGTCTGCTTAACACATGCAAGTCGAACGGACTCTTTTGAGTTAGTGGCGGAC
>JAKQYF010000132.1 GCA_023356535.1 Trichodesmium sp. MAG_R03
CAAGTCGCGGATGGATGCGAGCTTCACCTAGAGGTGGTTGAACGTTCTCAAAAAAGTTTTGAGGTTGAACCTCGACGTTGGGTAGTTGAGAGAACTTTAGGTTGGCTAGGACGCCAAAGACACCTAAGTAAAGATTAAGAGGGTTTACCGGAAGTAAGTGAAACCGTTGTTCACATTGTCATGATTTCACTGATGTTAAATCGTCTTGTCGCTTAAGGTTTTATTTACAGATACCCTCTTAACTTATCTATTTTTGTTTTTTGTTCAACTATTATATCACTAAAATAACTAATTAACAATAAGTATGGTAACTAAACTTAATAATACCCATAAAATGTCCTAGCTCTATGTAATATAAAAACCAAAAAGGGTTTTTTCTTTTTTGGCCATTATCCTTCTAGAGCTCCAGAAAATGAATTAAACAATTTAGATTAATTTCTGATTTGTCCATAGGGGAATAGCGATCGCTTAAAGACTACATTTTTAATCTTGATGTAAGCTGTAAACTAGGTAAATATAATTTCTACAAATTCTTTATAATGATAAACCCGAAAAATCCTTTCACTGTTGGTCAAACAGTTCCCCCAGAACGTTTTGTGGGGCGAAAGTATGAGATTAATAGCACTTTTGCTCAAATTGCTAATCGCGGTCATATGGCAATTTGGGGGAGTTCAGGTATGGGCAAATCATCTTTGCTAGAAGTTTTAAAATCTCCTGAAGTTTGGCAGAAACGCGGCCTCGATCCATCTGCAGCTATTATTGTTTATTTCAGTTGTTTAAGTATCGAACCTTTCCTAGCTTCTAAATTTTGGCAAGAAATTCTCAATTTGCTAGCTGAAAAGTTTCAAAAAGATGCTTCTTTATCTTCAGAAATTAATACATTATTGGCTAAACCAGAAATAAATAAAGATGATTTGCGTCAAGCATTAAGACTAATAGGAAAACAAAATAAATACCTAGTTTTGCTAGTAGATGATTATGATGTTGTTATGCGTGAAAACTCTCAATATAAAGCAGAAAATATAGAGAACTTTTTAGGTGAATGTCGTAGTTTAGCCCATAATTCAGGAGAGCAGAAATATCTGTCAATGATTGTTACTTCATTGCGGCGTTTGAATGAAATAGGTCCGACTCTAACACCAGGAAAATCTCCTTGGTATAATCATTATGCTTTTTTACAACTAAAGCCACTTAAGGAACAGGAAGTAGTAAATATTTTAAGTGGACTGCCAATGACACCTAAGTTACGAGATGGAATTCGAGAAATAGCTGATAGTAATCCTACTTTATTACAAAATGCAGGATTTATTTTGTACAATAAATTACAATCTCAAGAACCCCACAATGTTAAGACATTTGCTAAAGATTTTTTGGCAGCAACGGAACATTTTTTTCAGGATACATGGGAGCTTTCAACTGAAGAAGAACAAGCTATTTTAATGCTTATTGCTTTATCTCGATTAAAAGGTCGTTTACCAAAAACAAAAAAGCGTTATGACTTGGGTAATATTGATATAATTTTTAGCCAAAAAGAACAAAAATTAAATGATTTAGAGGAACGTGGCATAATTATCTCTAATACAACTGAGGATAAAACAATTTACTCTTTTGCTTCATCTCTTATGGAATGGTGGGTAATTCAGGAAATTAAGAATAGTAATGATGAAGAACTTAAAAACCGTGAGAAAACATTTCTCAATTTAATGAATCATAGGCAATTAGACAGAGTTAAAAATGTGATTCGAGTTTTGTGGGAAAACAGAGAGGATGTAGGATCTATAGTAGAATGGATTTATGGCCTAGTAAGTGCTTTATAAAAAGTAGCGCACTAGTCCTGAAGGTATTACAGCAGATTTCGGGCAAATGATGTACAGGGTAAATGGTGAAAATCATATAGTGTGGGCATCTTGTCCGCGTAGGTGTACCTTATAACAACGGAAAACGCTGTATTTTTGTTGGGTTTCGTTCCTCAACCTAACCTACGCTTATTGAACCATTTTATCTATGTCGGTCTAATATCAAATCAGGTTGAATAGTTATTTTATAGTTGGGAGGGATGGAGAGGTGGGGAGGTGAGGAGATTGAATATTGAAGTAATTAGGAATTACACAAAGGCAAACAGTTTTGAGGATAAATTATTGTTTTTAAGATATAGATATCTACGAAAATAATCGGGTTTCTGGGTTCGCCTGTGTAAGTCCTGGGAATTATAAATTTATAAACATATATTATATAACTGGATTCCATATAATAGGCTAATTTAAAACAAATATAATATGATATCTTCAACTAATCGGAAAAATCCCTACATCATTGGTCGTCCAATTTATGAAAAGGAATTATTTTTTGGTAGAGACAGTCTGTTTAAGGATATTAATGCTAACTTGAACAATGGTGCAAAAGCTATATTATTACAAGGTCAACGAAGAATAGGTAAGTCATCTGTTTTATCTCAAATTCCTAATTTTGTGGGAGGAGATAAGTTTGTTTTTGTTGAGTTCGATCTGCAAGAGAAAGCCAAGTCAACTCTTGCAGAAGTCTTAGAAAAATTAGCGACAGAAATAATGAGCAAACTTCAGCTGAAACAAGATAATATCAAGATACCTTTAAAGATAGATTTAGAAGCAAATGCTGAAATTTTTTCTGAAATTTTTTTACCTCAAGTATTTCAAAATTTAGGTGACAAAAATTTAGTTTTATTACTGGATGAATTTGATGTCTTGAGTAATTATGATCCGGCATCAGCAATAGAACATTTTTTCCCCTACTTACAGTCTATTATTTCAGAGCATCAACAACTTTTCATTATTCCAGTTGTAGGAAGGCGACTGGATGATATGAAGAACTTACTGAGTTTATTTAGGATGGCGCCCAATCAAGAAATTGGTTTGTTGAAGGAAAAAAGTGCTACCCAATTAATCACTAAACCTACTCAGGGAGTGCTGGAATATCAACCCGATGCGATCGCAGCAATATTAGAACTTTCTGCCGGTCATCCCTATTTTATACAAGTAATCTGTTTTCAAATTTTCCAGCAGGCAGAAGCAGAAGATAATTGGCAGGTGAAGAGGGTAGATGTGGATAATATTGTAGATAGAGCAATTGAAAGTGCTGAAGGTGGGTTAACATGGTTTCGAGATGGGCTACCAATTCCGGAGCAAGTTATATTCTCAGCAGTAGCAGAAGCTCAAAGGATAGCAGCTATGCAACCTACTCAAATTGCGAAGGAACCATTAACACTGTTGAAAGAGTATGGGGTTGTTTCTACAGAATCTCTGTTTCAAGCAGCAGATCGATTAGTTGAATGGGGTTTCTTAGATTTGCTCAAGAGTTCAGATTTACCTTGGGAGGGAATTCCTAAATATGAAGTCAAAATTGAATTAGTTCGTCGTTGGCTATTGAAACGATATTCTCTGAGGGGAGAAATACAGGAACTGGAGCGTCTGAGTTCAGAAGCTAATCGCATTTATGAATTAGCGACAGACTGGCGACACAAATCAGTTACGCTGAGGAGTATCATTGCTCTTTACGAGCAAGTTTTGGAAATTAACCCCAACCATTTCAAGGCTTTATTTGATTTAGCAGAGGCATATCTAGTGGTTGAAGATTTTAGCAAAGCAGTCGAATTTTACCAACGGGGATATAAAGTTAATCCAATTCGAGCTGAGGATGGGCTAATGGAATCACTTTTAGGTTACGGGCAAAAGTTGATGGAGCAAAGAAAGTGGGAAATAGCAAAGGAGCAGTTTGAAGAAATATTAAATCTTGATCCTGAGAACATATTAGCACAGGAGAAATTGATAGAGATTAAGCAATTTATAAAGATCAAGAGAAATCCTGCCATTGTCGGTCAGTCAGTTGCCCCAGAGCGTTTTGTAGGACAGCAATCTTTAATCGACACAGCATTTAGCCAAATATGCTATCGGGGTAATTTGGCTATTTGGGGCGGTCCTGGTACGGGAAAAACTTCTTTCCTTAACCTTCTAGCATCTCATCAAGCCTGGCACTCACAAAATATAGATCCATCTGCAGCGGTAATTGTTTATCTAAATTGCCTAGAAATTCAACCTTTTATGCCTGCCACTTTCTGGAGAAAAATTATTAATTTAATTAGAGAAAAAACTCAAGATAATTCTATCCTACAACCTATAATTCGAGATTTACTAAAAAAGCGAAAAATAACTAAAGATGACCTACGCTATGTGTTGAAAAAATTAGGTGAGCAAAACAAATTTTTAGTACTACTTTTAGATGATTATGATGCTACTCTTAACTCTCACCCTCGGTATACTCAAACTGATATAGAAGTATTTTTAATTGAATGTCGTAATTTGGCGTATCACTCAGAAGAAAGAAAATACCTCTCAATGATTGTGACTTCATTTCGACGCCTGAATGAAAGAGGTCCTAGTCTTAGCACAAATCAATCTCCTTGGTACAACCATTTTGCATTTCAACGATTAAGACCACTTAATCAAAATGAAGTAGATACTTTGTTTAGTGTAATAGAAATGACACCAGCACTTCGGAATGGAATTCAAGAAATTGCTGGTGGAAATCCAGCTTTACTACAAAATGCAGGGTTTATTTTGCACAACAAAAGACGCTCTGGAGAAACTATTAGTGCTGAAATATTTGCTAGAGATTTTGTCGCAGCAACGGAGCATTTTTTTCAAGATACATGGCAACTTGCCAATGGATTAGAGCAGAGTTTGTTAATGTTAATTGCATTATCTAAGTTGTCATATCGCCTGCAAAATAAACGCTATGATTTAGGTGCTATTGGTATTATTTTTAATAAGAAAGAACGAGAGTTGATGTATTTAGAAGAAGTGGGAGTAATTAAAAGAACTACAGAACAAGAAAATATAGTTTATTCATTTTATTCGACAATAATGGAGTGGTGGGTCATTAGAGAAATTGAAAATTATAATGCAGAAACACTTAAAGATAGAGAAAAAATATTTCTCAGTTTGATGAGTTATCAACAATTAGAACAAGTAACAAACGTGATTAAGTATTTGTCAGAAAATAAAGAAGCTACAAAATCTATCGTGAGATGGGTGGGCAAGCTAGAAGAATATTTTGCATAATTTTTATCGTTGCTTAATTAGGGCTGACTCTCTAAATTTAGTATTACCTGCTTCATAAAGTCATCTCTGTTTCCGGAGATAATTTGTCAAACCAGGTTCGTACTTGTTGACTAAGGAAAGCACTTTAATGCAAGTAAGCAAAATATTTTGAGCAGTATCTCGAAAGTTATAAAGATAGGAGATGTTTAGGGTTTGGATTTAGTTTAAAAGTCAATTGGGGTAGGAGTTATATAGCAATTAGGAGTGAGATGTGAGAAAAGAAAAATTCTTAGGGCTTACGCATGAACGCTATTGGTAGGGTGTATTTCGCTTCGCGACTTGAATTGCCCACTTCGTAACTGACCTTGGCTCTATATATAGAACCTTGGCGTAATATCATGCTCGGTTAAATAGGTATAAATAAATTAGGGAGAAGTAGGGGCGAACGGCCGTTTTGCTTGCGCATACTTCGTAAACCCTGCGCGACATGAAACGCCCCTACAGGAGTCAGGAAGGAAGAGGAGGAAGTTTTTTTTATAGTCATTTTAATTTAGATTGAGACAACTATTTCTTGCTATGACTAAGTTTCAGCAGAAAAAGTGTTTCATTTTTATTGGAAATAACTATATCACTAATTATCCGGACATGATATAAGCACTGAACCTATTTTGCATACCTGAATGCTTACCTAAAATTTAATTGCTATAACTTTTATTTAAGGAAAATTTATGACTCAAATTGTTGGTTCCACTAACGAGGAAAATCTGAATTTAGGCGTTCTGGCCAAAGAAACCGGAATAGCCCTAGTCATCCAATTTGGGGGCATTATTCTGACTTATCTGGTGCAAGTTTTCCTCGCCCGATGGATGGGCAGAACAGAGTATGGCATTTATGAATATGTTATTGCTTGGTCTGTCCTCCTAACCATTCCCGCAGGATTGGGTTTACCCCATACAGTTTTGCGCTTTGTCTCCGAGTATCGGGTTAAAGAAGAATGGGGACTGTTGTGGGGGATAGTTCGGAGTAGCTGGTTGATAACTATTCTAGCTAGTCTTTTGGTTAGCTTGTTAGCTGCTAGTGTAATTTTATTGCTAAATTATTACTATCCCTTTGCTTATGCCACTCCTTTATTAATTGGTATCGGTTTTATACCGCTACGAGCCCTGGTAACTTTGCAATTGGAAACAGCCAGGGCTGCCAAGGATCTAACTTTAGCCTACGTGCCATCATTAATAATTTGGCCGGTATTGCTAATATGTGGGGCCTTTCTGGTATTAGAGATCAATCACTTCCTTACGGAGAATTTAGCAATTGCCATTTCCCAAATTGCATTGCTAGTGGCTATTTTATTCCAGTTGGGATTGTTATTGCTGAAATTAAACCAAGAATTTGTAGCCAGCAAACCCGTCTATGCCACTCGAGAGTGGTTGGGTGTCGCTTTAATTCTGTCGTTACAGTATGCTTCTGTGATCGTTCTCAGTAAAACCGACACGATTATGGTCGGTTCAATATTAGGAGTTAAGGAAGCAGGGATATACGCTGCGGCAGTTAAGACATCTGAATGGGTAAGTTTTATACTGATAATTATTAACATAGTAGCTGCTCCCAGTTTCACGACTTTGTACGCTAAAGGCGATATTGAGGGCTTGCAAAAGTTAGTTTCTACAGTTGCCTTATGGATTTTCTGGCCTTCTCTGGTTATTTCCTTATTCCTAATCATCTTCAGTCAAGCGGTTTTAGGAATATTTGGCTCGGAATTTGTTGCCGCGAATTGGGAGTTAAAGATTTTAGTGTTAGGACAACTGATCAACGCTTGGTGCGGTTCTGTGGGCTATTTGATGTTAATGACAGGTTATCAAAATAAATCTGTAGTCGTTTGTGTGTGTGCTACTATTGTCAATATTGCCTTAAATGCGATCGCTATTCCTCTGCTCGGTGTTTTGGGTGCCGCTGTAGCTACAGCTTTCACTCTAGCGATGAAGAACATTTGGCTCAGTTTTTTAGTGGCGAAATATGTGGGAGTAAGTCCCCTAGTGTTTAGGGAACTTTTTCGGCGGGTTTCCTCAAAATCTGAGGTAGGAACTTAGCCCCTTGGCTAAGGCTTCACTGGAGATCATCGAGAAATGATCCCCAGGAATTTTGTGAATCTTGATGCTACCTGCAGCTAGAGAACTCCAGAACTGGATTTGTTTTTCGGCTAATTGTTCCGATGTGTTCTCGGCAAAGAAAAGGATAATCTCACCAGAGTAAGGCTGGGGTACATAACTATGGTAGGCTTCAATGTTGGCTTGGAAAACTGCAAATAGCTGCTGCACCTGCTCTATCTCTGTTTCTGATGGTAATATCTCAACTCTTTTTGCCTCCTTGAGGATATAGTTTAATTGGCCGTCTAATGCCAGTAGCGACAATTCCTCTGTTGCTACTGGCAATTCTTTGTCAGAAAGAGGTAAACATCCCGAACGTGGAACATAACCAAACCCACAACGTGGTCCAAAGGAAACCAATTGAGGGAAACATCTTTTTTGGTGTAACCATAAAATTTCGATTGAGGTCGAGTTGAAAAATAACTTTGTCTTGGGGTTTCAAGCCTAACTTTTTCAAGCCAGCCATAATACCCCGGGCTTCTTCTAGTAAATCATTATACGATTAAGAGATTTCAGTTCCATCGGACAGGATGTAGGTCACTCCTAAGTCATTTGTTTGGAGAGCAGCTCTGTATAGGACTTGAGGTAGGGTAGTCGGAGCATCTGGGTCGGATGTAAGGTGCCGCCATCGGCTATAGCTAGGGGTAATAATTCTCTTTCTTTTGTATCTGAGGTGATATCTTCTGTTAACTTTTCTACTGGAGTTAACATCTCTTTCTGTTGCCAATTTGGAAGCAAATCTGATTTATGCAATGGGGGCAGTTTTTCGGAGGACTCTTGTGCCACTACTGCTCTAAATCCTAAGCTTTTGTAATAAAACTTCATCAACCTCAGTTCCATCAAATTCTAGCCCTTCTTTTTCTGGCCGCTTACGCCCCTCCTCAATCTCTCTTTAGGGGGACAAGACCTGTTTGTTCATCCTTAAACAACTTGGTCATCACCCTTAGCAAATTCATATCAAATTCATTCTGTCCCTTTGAGATTTAATTTCCACCACTAAATCTGGCACTAATAATTATAATTATGGTTGACAAATCAAGGCTGTACTAATCAGAATTTATTTGAAAAATTCCCCATTCTCCTTGTCTATCTATAACTTTTCCTTCAATATCTCCATGCCAGTTAACCCTAGTCAAAATATATCTAGCTCCATATTTTTTCGCCACATTAACTAATTCTTTTCCCGTCTGTTGCGGAAACAAAATTTCCATCGCTCCCACCGCTAACTTATTATTCAAAGGAACACCAAAAACATCTTCCATTCGATTTTTCCACTCTCTAATTCCCCTATCAGTTTGCGGAAAATGTTTAAAGTCAACAATAACTGCCCTCTCCGAAAAAAACTGAAAATTTGACACAAATGGAGGAATTAAAATTACATCATCTTTATTGCTAATTTCTCTAAATCTTAAGGCTAGTTTCGTAACTTCATCTTGGGGAACTCTATGAAATTTTACCTGTTGTTCAAATACCTCCAAAATTTTTCCTGGCAATATCTCAAATAATCCTAAAATAAATACTAAACTTGTGGATAGTGCTAAGCTATAAGTCATTAACTTTTTCTGAGCGATCGCCACATCAACCTCATCTAAAATAAATGGAAATATCAACACCAAAAACAAACCAGGCATAACAAACAAACGATTAACAATTAAATTTATCGGCGGATACAGCAAGTAAAATATTAACCCTCCTAAAACCATTAACACAACTATCAATTTGTAGGGCCATCTCTCTAGAAAAAACAGTCCCATCGATAAGATAAAAAAGCAAATGCCCTGATACGGTACAGGCAAAATTAGAGAGATTATCAACAGTAAACCAACGCCGAAAATTCCCTTTTGATATAACTGATTAACCAAAATACCCACAGCAATAAATATTATCAACTGAGCAAAAGGAACAGTTCTTGCTAACTGTAACTTAGCAAATAAAGTTAAAGGGTAAACTTCTACAAAAATATAACTCAAAAACAAAGCCAAAATTGACTCAGCAATAATTATATAAAACTTCCATTTCTCCATACCTATCACATCAGTTATATTTAAATCTTTTCCCCTGACTTTTTTTTCTTTTATCTGTCCTATTTCTACCTCTGGAAAAGAATATTTGTGGGAAAAAGTTTTCTCTATTCTCGACTGTTGCCAGAAATCTTTTGATTTAGCAATATCAATTTTGTGAATACATAAACAACCACCGATAAAAAAACAGATAAAATCTAACCTAATTTTCCAGTTCCAATAAGTAGGAATAATATGATGAGGATTTCTAACCCAACCATAGATAAAAACAAATTCCTCATTAGTTAATTGATCCGTGCTAGTCGTACCAGTTAATACCATAGGTAGATAAACTAAACAAGCAAAACTAAACCAAATCACTAAGGGCAAAATTACCAAAAAAATCAATTTATACCGAAGCCAGAAATTTATCAGTTTAGTAATACTTTTTATGAGGGCTAAGGGGAGAGATAACTTTCCCTTTTTTGGGTGGTAAGGGGAGGGGTGATTTTCCCCCTTGTGGGAAGTAAGGGGAGAGATAACTTGTTTGAGATTATGATTTTTTATTGCCTCAATTAACATAATAGGAATCATCATAATTCCTGGCAAAACACCAACCAAAAATTGTAAAATTGAAGCAATACCAAAAAAGAAATAACCAATTATCCATCTTTGCCGAAAACAAAAATAAAACCCCCAGACTGTCAAGCTAATAGCAAATGTGGCCGGTATGGGAGTATTAGGAAAAAGTTTTAAATATCCCATCAAAGTGTAGGATATTAAACTCAGAAAAACTAAAACTGCTGCTGATAATTTGGAAGGAGTAAAAATTTTACTGATAGCAGATAAACCCCAGATAAAACTAATAAATGAAATTAGATAATAAATTAAATAAGTGAGGGAAATACTGCCAGTAATTTTGCTGAGAAAATAAACCAAGTATTGATAGTAATATCTGGGAGTAAACCGCAACATTTCCTGAACATAGTAGTCATTTTTATATAGTTCAGGATTCAACATTGATCTGATTTGAGGAACGTGAGTGTAATGATTTCCTACAGGAAAAGTATATCCTCTGGCAATGAATGAACCAAGAATTATAAAGGTTAATAGGGATAGGGAAAAATGCCAACTATATTTTTTCAACTGCCACATTTGTTATCAGATCAGGATACACTAGACAACATCCTTATATTTTTAGGACTACTAATTTTAATTACTAACTGCTGAGTGACTTATGACTCCCTACTTCTGACTGCTGACTACTAACTTAGGTAATACTAACATCTACTTATTAAAGGGTGATTATTTTATCCTAAATTCCAATGTAAAGCACAGACTTCAAATTTTTAAATACTCTATTAATTAATGTGGATTTGAGATAAAGTAGCATAGATTTATTTAAGTATATTAAGAATAGTATAGAAGAAATTGAATGCCTTTCCCTCCAGAAAGTCCTTGCCTAAGTATAGCGATCGCCCGCCTGAACATTCCAGAAGCTAATCACTTTGCAATCTGGGTAGTGCAGGCTCCTTTCCAACGGGGATATGTCCACAATGACCATGTATGGCCAGAAACCTTATCAAAAACTTGGCAGGCTTGGTTAGAAGTATTCTCTCCTGAAAGTTTACCTGCTATTCCAATAGGTATACCTCAACTGACCTTAGCATCAGCCCCAAATATTCATCCTGTCTCTCAATCTGGTACTAAGATAAATCGTACCAGCCGTTTGATGCAAAATATGGGTATTCAGCTCTGGCAGTGGCTATTTCAAGGAGAAATTGCTTATAGTCTCCACCAAAGTCAAGGTATTGCTATTGGCCAAGAGTCCCCTTTAAGGGTAAGATTAGATATTCGCGAACCTGAATTAATTGCCCTACCCTGGGAAATCATCCAGCCAGGAGTCGCTTTACCGGCCTTTTCTCTAAGTCGTGAAATTTTGTTGAGTCGTACCACCAGTGATGTTAACTCTTTACACAGCCAACCACCTTCCCAATTTCTGAATATTTTATTGGTAATAGGGGAAAGTACCCCTCAAGGAAAATCTTCCACAGCTAATAGCAATCAACCCCTAGTTCCATCGAAATTAGAGCTCGAAGAAGAAGCCGCTCAGCTAACTGAGGTTTTGAAAGCTTGCAACGTCAAAAACTCCAATACACCCAGAGTGAATTCTACTATTCCTTGCAGAGTGGATACACTAATTCAACCCACTCCGAAAGAATTAATTTCCTATCTTGATCAAAAAACTTATAATGTCCTTTTTTATGCTGGTCACGGTATACCAGGCCCAGATGGTGGTTGGTTATTTCTGGCACCTGAGACAACCCTTAATGGTACGGAGTTAGCACAAATTTTAGTTCGCAATGGAGTAAGGTTGGCAGTATTCAATGCTTGCTGGGGAGCACAACCTGCTACAGATCGTCTATCTTCTAGTCAAGTACAAGCAATACCACGTAGTAGTCTAGCAGAAGTATTAATCCATCATGGAGTACCTGCTGTTTTAGGGATGCGAGATGAAATTGCTGATCAAGAAGCTTTAAGTTTTATTCAAGTTTTTGCTCAAAGTTTGACAGAGGGAATGTTGATAGATCAGGCAGTAGCAGTAGCAAGACAACAGTTATTAACTCTTTATCGGTTTAATCAACCAGCTTGGACTCTGCCAGTATTGTATATGCACCCGGAGTTTAATGGTCAATTAGTTCAAGTATTTGATGAATTAGTAACTCAACTACCTACTAACTCTCCAACTTGGATGAGTAGTTACACTTCTAGAGCTTTTTTACGTTCTCAACATGATAATAATCAAGTATGGCCAATTTTGTCAGGTACAATCACGGTTGGGCGTTCTCAGGAAAATGATGTGGTAATTTTAGAACGATGGGTTTCCCAAAAACACGCGGAAATTTTTTGTCGTTGCTTACCGAATAAAGAGGTTGAACCTACTTATTTTTTACGAGATATTTCTCGTTTTGGGACTTTAATATATCAGTCTGGTAGTTGGCAAAGAATACATCGTGATGAACTTGTTATACAATCAGGAACACTATTAAAATTTGGCAGTTCTCAAGGTCAAGCTTTTGAGTTTATGATTGAAATAACAGAAGATTCTAGTTAGCTAAATCGACGGTAAATCAATGGAACTCGATGTCCCATTGACTGATTATACTGCGGTATAGTAATAAAGCGTGATGTAAGCGCAGGGATAAATATAAAAAACAGGGCGGTAGGGCGTTGCGTCCTTAAAGCTCGTGGAGTCGGACAGAGTACCGGAACTCTTAAGGGAGAAGCCCACACTATAGCATCAGCTTAGTGTGGGAATATGTCACTTAATCTAAACTAGTTGTCTGTCAAGATCAGAACTTACCCAAGGGCACTATATATAGAGCCTTGGTCCGTTACTAAGTCGGCTTTTCATGTCGCGAAGCGTTCGCTCCGCTTGGCGTCAGCAAAACACACCCTACCAATAGCGTTCATGGGTAAGTCCTAAAGATATTATTGACGGTAGGGTGGAGGGAGAAAAACTTATAGTCGTTTCACTTGAGATTGATACAAGTATTTCTTGCTATGAAAGGATTTCAGGCGAAAAAGTGTTTCATTCTTAAATTAAATGACTATATTTTTCAAATACGTTTGCTCTCCCGAAATATATGCTTCATATGTATATCATAACTTCTCTATTTTGTCAAATTTTATCTGAAGAAAAATATTTATAGATAATAGCTTAAAAAGGAGAAATTAGACAAAAGTTATCGACAAAATTGCTTTGGTAGAGCACTAGATTACGGAACTAACTAGGTTGTTGCTGTAGCTAAGTAAGTAGCAAATTAAAGATATTGCTAATTATTATAGTAGTCGAAGCAAAGGTTGCGGACATTGCTAAATACTGAAACTCAATCAGAGATTAGTTTTAACTTCTGACTTACCCGTAGCGCTATAGCAGTCGCCAGAACGGTGAGGAAATCAAGTACACTCCATGCTGGGAATGTACCGGTCAATTACCATTAGCCACTTTTAACTTTCCCCCTTAGGGGTCAGGGCCGGTTGACTTCTGACTTCAGCCATACCTATTTTCTGATGAAAAATTCTTATATATACCCAGGAATAAAGTTATGAATAATCAGCCTTCCCATTCTCAATTTTCTCCTAATAATACATCTAGTGAAGTAGAGTTAGATTTATTAAGTACAATAATTCTGGACGACATTGCTTATCCTTGGAATCCCAAAACACCAGAATCAGATGCTTATTTTGATTCTCTTGAACAAGAGCTACCTTTATCTGATTTACTCAATGATGTAGAAATAACTTCTGCTTGCCAAAATTTTTATAGTCAAACTGACAAACTTTGGTCAATTATTGATACTCAGAATGCTTTATATAAAAAGTTTGCAGGTTTTGCTCCCAATAATTTCCTCAATAAGCTAGGCAAGATTGCGATTAATGTTGTCAATCAGGTGAATCGTTTAGGTTCTAATTTATCTCTCTCGGATCAATTGGTACATTGTGTTAGTGAAGTTTTACCCGGTTGGGATTTGGAAGATTTGGAAGTAATGGCACGTCCTCTTGCTTATTCCATGCGTGGAGACAAAACTGACGTAGTAGAAAATACTTTGGCAACAATAGAACCTGTTGATTGGCATGATTTATCTGAAGTTGAACAAGCACGGTTGAGTTTAGCGATCACGCTTTATGCTATATCTCAAGTCAGTAGTTGACAAACTCCCGAATTTGCGCTTAGGGGACAACCCGGGATTATTCAGTCCGGGAAACCCCGACTGCCTGTTTAGGGCGATCTTCTCCTTCTGCGTTGATAACAATCCAATTTTTTTTTACTGGGCTGAGTTATAGTTACTACCTAGCTTTTGACTGCATTAACGCAAGAATGCCAGTGCTCTGAAAAGCTCTTAGAAACTGCTCTATATATGTAGTGGCGAATGGCATTCGCCCTCACGGTCAGGACGTGCCCATGCATCAGTCCTGATAATTTCCCACAAATACTGAGAGTTATCTCCTTATGGGATTTTTTTTGTCAAATTTTAATAGTTTAATTGGCAACTTCCTTTCGGGACCCTACGCGATCGCCCACAGCAGTTAATACTAGTTCTTCTACTCCGGCCACTGGCCAAATATTTGTCTGGAGTTGGGCTGACAAATCTTCAAGGGTCATATCGTCTAAGAACAGATTATCTCCCTGTTTCAGCATTACTGATGGTAACAAAATTCCTTCTCCTAAGTCTCGCCCCTGTAAACCTTCTAACAAGTCTTGGCCTGTTAATAGTCCAGTTACAGTTATATCTTGACCCCAATAATTGCTGGATAGTGCTATCATATTTACCTCTAATCCTTCAATTTGATTTAGTTGATTAGCGATCGCCACAAATGCTTTCTCCACTGCATTCCCTACTACCCAAGTGAATTTTCTCCGGGAGCTTAAGCAAATGTCTTTTTCTAAAAAATCCTTGACATAAGTTTCAAATTGTGATATAAACTGACGAATTGAACCGACACCATTGCCAATTTGAGGATAATCTTCATATTCTGAAGTGGGGGGCAATTCTCGACGGCCAATTAAAAACCATTCGTCAGCTAACCAGATACAATTATTTCCAGATGTTTGCTTGAGTTTAGCCTTAATTTTCTGCACTTGGTCTATAACTTTCTCTGCTTTGGCAGTAGTGACAGGTATTAGTTCATCTTCCACAGGGCGAAAGCGAGTTAACCCCACCGGTACAACTGCCACAGATGCTACTGCCGGAATTTCTCCAGTATGAAACTTGGCCAAATCTAATAATGTACGTTCCAGATGAATGCCATCATTAATTCCTGGACAAACTACAACTTGAGCGTGTATTTGCAGTCGTCGTTCCTGAAACCACTGAATTTGTTCGAGTATTTTACCAGCCCGGGAATTTTTTAAAAGA
>JAKQYF010000133.1:0-4344 GCA_023356535.1 Trichodesmium sp. MAG_R03
TTATGATTTTTAACTTGCTCAATTAACTTATCAGTTAACCCAGTTCTACCATGAAAAAATACCCCATCATTCTCCTGCTGCCCAAAATAAGATAAACCCCGATAAGGAGGAACATTTTTCCGGCGTTCACCCAGGGGTTCATTCAGACTCTTAGTAGTAAGAATAATCGTCTTTCCAGAATTATAACACATAGGTGCTTGAGATGTCTGATACATCCTTTCTTGAATATATTTCGTCAAAATATGATTAGTTACCCAACCATCAACATGATTTTCTGGGTTTAAACCAGACAGCAAATTATAAGTAAATAAACCATGTTTTCCATCCCATTTTTCTTGAGCTGCTTCAAAAGAACGAGAAGCAGTCATAAAACAGCGACTAATTTGTTTTCCTTCAATGTCAGGGTTAGCTTCTCGGTCAAAACTCAAAAATTGACCACCAAAACAACAGTCTAACCAAACAATTTGTTTTTGAACCGGACTATCTTGTAATAACTTTTTTAACCAGGTAAAAGAGATACCAAAATTCGTGTTGGAAGCATCACTGGTAACTAAAAAACCTTCTCGAACATCTTCTTTTATTTTGACATCGCCATGTCCGGCAAAAAATAGTAAAGCCACATCAGGAGTTTCATTTTCCAGAGGTGGTTTAAATAAATTAATAATTGCTTGTTTGAGGTCATCAATTTTAACTAAGCTTTCTAAACCCTTGTTATGATTAAATATTTCTCTATTTTCCTCATCATAATCCTTTGGCAAATGTTCAACTTGAAATTTACCATATTTTTCCAAAATATTAGCAATAGCTTCAGCATCTTTAACAGGAGCTTCAAGGTTCAAATCTCCCAACTCTTTCTCTTTCAACCATGGATAACGATTAATTCCAACTACTAAAGCTTTTCTAGAATTTCTGCCCATAATTATCAACAGTTATCACTTGTTAGTTATTAGTTAAGTAGATAGGCCTTAAAATTTGTCGCTATGTAACAAAATGTAAATACCCCTCAACTCAACTTTTTGGAGGAGCTTGGAGTTATTATACAAATCTTAATATAACTAAGCTTTTTCATGTTTGCCTACTTAGTCAATTATCATTAAGTAATATAGCAATTCCAAATAGGTTGTGGCAATTCAAAAACTAGAAATAAACTCCGAAAGTATTGTCCATTGACCATGGCCCTAAACCCCCATACCAAAAAGCGGTAAAATTTTAAACACAAATAAAATAGGATTGCTATAGAACAAATAAAAAATCAAGAAAGGAGACCAAAATGAATGATTCGATGGAGAAATCCTTATTAGCTATGCTATTAGCAATCAGAGAGCTAGATAATCCCTTAAATTCAAAAGAAAAAGATAAGCTCTCTATTATTGCGGAACAACTATCTTTGACACCTGCTGCTTGGAACACACATATTGAAGCTAACTTAATGGAAATAATTGACAGGAATTCATCTTTAAATATAATCTTTCAAGGGATTAAATCCCAAATAGAAAATATTCCAGAAATTCCCCAAAACCTAATTCCCAGTACGGAAGAACTAGCACAAGTTATTCCGACCAAAGTTAAACCATCGATACGTCCTATTCCCAAATTTGATGATTCAAATAAAGATATTCCAGGAATTACTAATATTTCTATCCAGGTTTTCTTATCACCAGAGCCATCACAAACAGTTCAAAAAAATAAGAAGTTTGAGAAATTATTAAATTTTATTAGAAGAGGAGGCAGAAAATAGGAAGCAGGAGGCAGAAGGTAAGAGTATTAGAAGAACTTGGACAAACTATAGCAATCCTATTTGATTTGTGTCCAAAATCTGACCGCTTGTTGGGAACAAGTTTGGAAGCAATAGGCAATGGGCAAGAGTACCAGAGTTTATTTCTATTTTTTGAATTGTCACAACCTATTTGGGATTGCTATAGCTTTTCATGGATAGGATTTGGTATAATAGCTAATTCCATTCTCTATAAAAGTGAAGGTAAAAACTTATCATCTTTACTAAATATAAAATTTGAGAAAAGAAACAACTGAAATGATAAATATTATTAATCCTACCATTGACTTATTTCTCTATGACCTGAGGAACAGTCTCAATGATGATAAAACAGACATAGACCAAAGACGCCAATATTTTTATCAAAAATTACATAAAAATGTTCAAGAACAATTAAAACAAGATGGAGAAGATAATCACCAAAAACATAACCTAGAAGCAGAATATATTCACCTTCTTAAAGAAGATATTGCTTCCTTAGACCCTAATACCCCCCAAGAAAATGGTTATTACTATCCAGTAAGATTAGGAGATAGTTATGGACTATTATTAGAAGTTGCCGCATCCGAGGAGAAAACACCAGAATATTTTTCCGAATTAAAACAAAAAATTGAACAAAAATTAGGAGAAAATACAGCCACATTAGGTAAAACCTGGATGCTATCCACTTACCTACCAAATTTCTCAGAAACAACCCCAGAAGAAATAGACAAAATTGCCAAAGAATGTTACAAAGCAATTTTTCCTAACAGAAAAAAAATGGACTTTCAGAGCCAAGGCAAATTTATCGGAGCCACAATTTTTGAATATTATGATAATAACTTAAAACAAGAAATAGTCAAACTAGGAGACAAAGAAACTGTCAACTGTATTCAAACTCAACATATTATTATTGCTATCTATCCAGACAAAGAAACTTTCGATACATTAGGTCAATTATATAGAGATTGGATGCGCTTATTATATTACCACCACAAAATTATTTGGGCTTACGGTCAAAGCCGCATTTTAACAAATCAAATCAAAGAAAAGTTTAGGGAAATTCAGACAATAACTGAATCCATAGAAGAAAATATTACTCAAGGGAATATCAAAGCAAATAAGTTACAAAAAATTAGCAAAGTTCTGAGTAAAATTCAAGTTATTATCAATAAATACGCCAGCGAACTCAATATTCTCAAACTTCAAAAAGGAACAATAACAATTAACTTAAGTAATTATGATAAAAAACTAAGCACTTTTGCTGAGAAAGCTAGAAATAAAGTAGTTAATCATGAAACTAACATTAGCTTTTTAGAAAAGTTTAGCAAATTAGTCAAAGAGAAATATTTTTTGCAAATTGAAAAAGACTTAGAACTTTTTGAACTAGGATTAAGATTATCAGAAGATAATGTTAATGCTATCCGCAGCCAAACAGAAATAGAAAAAACTCAGAGCGATCGCAACTTTCAAGAATTCATTGCTGTGGTCGGTACAGGGGTAGTTGTTGCTGGTTTAACAGGAGATAATGCAACAGCAGAATGTAAGTCTATATTGGGTAATGAATTTTTCCTTTGTCAAAACACACTGGTATATCATCTTATGTTAGTTTTCACTGCCAGTGTATTAACTTGGCTTTTCAGAAAATATATATTAAAGCGATCATAAATTACTCGGGAATACTGTAGTTGGGTTTCTAAGTCTAGCCTGTAGGTTGGGTCGAAGAACGAAACCCAACAAATTAACAACAGATTATAGATCCTATTTAGGATCTATATAACCCACATTTCGTACTTCATAATGTAACACAAAAATATACATAATACCAAATCCGATCCATGATTTGCCACTTTGTCCAAATCCTTCTAACCCTCCTGCCTCCTGCCTTACCCTTTTAATAAACCTTCTATGTAAACCAGACTTAGTATAACCCAGATTCCACAATGACTATAATTTTCACCATTGGCCCAAAATCTGCTGTAATTGAAATAACTGCAACTATAACCACTCGGTCTGTTGCTGTAAATAAGCTAAAGCAACCTCAGTTTCGACTTGAGTAAACTTGCGATAAAATCGACTCACACTCAGGAATGGGCTAGGAGTTTGCAACACAATTAAGCGATCGCAACACTTCCTCAAACTTCTAACTAATTCTGGAGGAGCAACTGGCACACATATCCAAACAGCACTAGGTTTCTGTAACCTAATAGACTTAACAGCAGCTATCATAGTCATTCCTGTAGCTATTCCATCATCAACCAAAATCACTAACCTATCTAGAGAACTAATTTCAGGTTTTCCTACACTAAGCTTTTGTAATTGAAATGAAGCTCTTTGTTGTGCTTTTTGAATCACAGCATCTTGAACTCCTAAGCTCCGTGGTTTATGCTTTGACCAAACTATACAACCATCTGCCGTTACAGCGCCCAGTGCTGATTCTGGACTAGACGGTAAAGTAATTTTCTTCGCTACCACCACACTCAATGGACAACCTAACCGACGAGCAACAGGCGCTGCTACTGGCAACCCTCCTCTTGGTAGAGCATAGACAATAGGGTTAAGTTGCCAATTTGTAATCAAATTTTCATCGC
>JAKQYF010000133.1:4444-15098 GCA_023356535.1 Trichodesmium sp. MAG_R03
ACCACCACACTCAATGGACAACCTAACCGACGAGCAACAGGCGCTGCTACTGGCAACCCTCCTCTTGGTAGAGCATAGACAATAGGGTTAAGTTGCCAATTTGTAATCAAATTTTCATCGCCAAAGTCAGAAAAAATAACTTCCGCCAACTTTTTTCCGGCATCAGTACGATCGCTAAAGATATGGATAGATGACATAATTTTGGTCTCCAACTACTGGTACTAGAATGACACACCTAAAAATTGGGTTTGGGTATAACCATCGTGAAACCTAACACCATTTCTCCATGAAGTTGCGCCTAATAATAGATAACAGCTACCAGTAAAATTCAGGTCTAGCTAAGAATTATTCAGCGCATTGTTACAAAGAAATGGTATAACACCAATAATTATTTGTTAGTTTACTTTGACGGGAACCAAGCTAGAATGCCTCAATCTAATCTACAATCTACTTGTACTTACATTTTACCTAATAGCCTTTAATCTTGAGACTTTCTATTAATTTTTGACCTTTGTATTTTGACAACTGACAACTGACAACTAATAACTGATAACTGACAACTAATAACTGATAACTAAATTATGTCTAGTGAAAAACAACTCAGTCTCTTTGAGTGGTCAAACAATGATAACTCCTCAGCATCTACCCCTGACTCTAACTCCGTATTTAGTCTCATTCCCAGAGATGCTAAAATTCCTATTCCATCTGGAGTATATAAAACAATGGAGCAAATAACACTTCACTGTAACCAATGTCGCAGATGTGAACTAGGAAAAAACCGGACTAATGCTGTCATTGGTCGTGGCAACCCCGAAGCAGAAATTATGATTATTGGGGAAGCACCCGGTCAAAACGAAGATGAACAAGGTCTCCCTTTTGTAGGTAGGTCTGGGCAACTACTCAATAAAATTTTGCAGTCTGTAGAGTTGAGTAGCGATCGCGACGTTTATATATCTAATGCTATTAGATGCCGTCCACCAGAAAACCGGACTCCTACTCTCAAAGAAATAGAAGCTTGTAAACCCTACTTATTAGAACAAATACGTCTTGTAAACCCGAAAATTATTCTTTTAACTGGGGCAACAGCAGTTAAAGCTTTAACAGGCGATAAGCGGGGCATTACTAAAATTCGAGGTCAATGGATAGAATGGGAGGGGCGACTTTGTATGCCTATTTTTCATCCAGCTTATCTTTTGCGTAACCCCTCCAGAGAACCTGGTAAACCAAAGTGGTTAATGTGGCAAGATATTCAAGCAATTAAGCAAAAATTAGAAGAACTCGAAAGTGATAGTAATTCTTTTTATTTTTAAACATCGCATTTTTACAGCCAATTTAACCTTGGTGAGGCACACCTATCGCGGGCCAGATGCCCGCACTGGGAAAATTTAATTTTTAATATCTATCCCAAGTAGACTTGGAATTTACTTTATCTCTCAATAGGTTTTAGAGCCATGGGCAAAAGTCAAAAAGAGAAAACAGCATTAGTCCTAACTCTATCTAAAACCAGCAGATTTGATATTACTTTTGGCAAAAATCTATTATTGGTTTTCAAATAAATAAATATCATCCTGTTCATAATTAAGCTGAAATTCTGAATTAACTTTTAGTTTATCCACTAATTTCCGCGAATATTCCTGACTACTTTTCCAACCGGGATGACGTACATTTATCAATACATAATCATACTCAGCTAAGACTTCATCTCTAGGTAACTCCTCTTCTTCAACAATTAACTTAATAAACTGACGATGACTTAAATGAGGAGTAATTTCCGAAGTAGCTAAAACACCACCTTTTGTCTGAACTAAAGCAACCGCTATTCGTGCTGCTTGCCAAGTATCTAAATCATCTAAATAAATAGACCAAAAATAACCATATTTAGCTAAAGCCAAAAATCCGATACAAGACCAAATTACAATAAATTTTGGTAAGAGTTGACCTTCAACTTCTTTTCCTTGGGGTCGGCGTAAATTCCAGAGCCAATACCATAAACCACATTTACCATCAGCAATAGTATAAATTACAACCATTAATAAAAAAGGCAATATTGGCAAAGAATACTGATGAATTAAATCTCGTTGAGCATCAATATCAGAGAGAATATTTAGTACCAAAACCGGAGAAGCAGCTATTAAAGGAGTTAAATATTTAGGAGCAAGCCACCAAATTATTGGCAGATTTAGTAACAATAAATATTCTAAAGTTTTGAGAGAAATTAATCTACCAAACACCAGTCCAGGTCTTAAAAAAAGATTCAATAAAATTTCTGGTATAGAGTCACCTAAATATCGATAACGTCCAACTCCTCCTGGTGGTAGACCATCCTTAAAATAAGGTATTAGTATCTGAGTAGCAATAATAAACCAAGAGACACCAGCAAACAAAGCTATTGCACCGCACACCCGCTTTTTCTCATAGAAATATAACCAAAAACCCATAGCAGCGACAGATAAAGATAAAGCATCTTTACAACCTAAAATCCAAATAATAGCCACACAAAACCAGAGAGTTTTATCTAATTTAGCAGCTAAAATTGCTCCTAATATTGCTGGCAATGCCATCACCTCTGGATGAAAATCAAATAAGTTGAGATTAAACACCACTGGGTATAATAAATAAACCATTACTATAGCAAAAGCTTGTTGTTTATTTAACCCTGAATAACGTGCTAAACTCCAAGTAGGAAAAGTTCCTATTGCTAAACAAATTGCTTGTATTAGTAAAAGCCAATAAACTGAAGGATAAATCTTATAAAATAATGCCACAGGATATATTGCCCAAGCAGCATGATTTCCCAAATGATGTACTTCTAAAAAGGAAGAAATTGGAGGTAAACCTTGACTTATTAAATAAGTAACTTGGTCATAAATTCCCATTTCAAAAGCAGTAGATTGAAATAATAAGTGACGTACACTGCTACAGATAAATAAAATTATGGCAGCAAGAATAGTTATTTGAGGTAAAAAATTAGATCTTAATCCTTTGAGAATTATCATTTGAATAGTTATAATTAAAGCTCAATAGTAGGAGTTTTTAATTCCCGTCTTTGAAATACTATTACATCATTTTGTTGATAACTTAATTCCCATTCTTCCTGATTTTGGAGATTTTTAGAAAGGATAATACCCGCCTCCTCAGTATCTGGCCAGGGATGACGTAAATTCAAAACTACATAATCAAATTCATCTAAATTATCTGGCTCTGTTTGATTCAATAACTTTACTATTGAACGATGAGTAAAATGAGGTGCTAATCGATTATCTGTAAGTACTCCACCTTTAGTTTTAACATAAGTAATTGCATTATTTGTGGCTGGCAAAGTATCAAAGCTACGAGCAGAAGAAAATAAACTTGCCACATTACCAAACAAGAGAAATATTAAAGTAGACCACAAAATAACTATTCGGGGATATTGAAAATTTGGTATTGGTAATCTCAGATTAAATTTGGGAATTTCTAACTTAACTATCCAATTTGATTCTATCTTAGTACTTTGATTTTCTGTTTGAGAAGCTGCTGCTAAACAAGAAATTAATGTTAAAAATAAAAAACTAATTATAGGTAAAGAATACTGATAATTTAAACTTCTTTGAAATTGCACTTCAGATAGAACATTCAACATAATTGTCGGAATAGTTGGAATGAGAGGGATAAGATTAGGTAAAACAGCCTTATTTGTCTGAAGTAATGGAAATATTCCCCAAATTACAGGTAAAAATAACAGAAAAATATATTTGATAGTTTCCCAAGATAATATCTTGCCTAATACTGCTCTTGGTTGTAGAAAAATATTAATGATAATTTCCCCAACCGAATCTCCTAGATAACTATAACGCCCGACTCCAGCTACCTCTTCACCACTGAAAAAAGGGATAATTCCCTGAGTGACAATTATAAACCATAAAATCCCTAAAAAAAGAGCAATTAAACCACAAAACTTACGTTTTTCAAAAGCTAGTAACCAGACACCTATAAAAGCCACAGTTAATGATAAAACAGCTTTACAACCTAACACCCAAATAATAGCAATACAAAACCAGAAAATACGTTTTAATCTAGCTGCTAAAATTGCTCCTAAAATAGCAGGCAAAGCCATTACTTCTGGGTGAAAATCAAATAAATTGAGATTAAAAATTACTGGGTATAAAAGATAAGAAATGGCGATCGCTACTGCTTGTCCTTGATTTAGACCGGCCAGTCTGGCCAAACACCAAGTTGGCCAACTTCCCAAGGCTAAACATATAGCTTGTAGTAAAAGTAGCCAATGGACATCAGGATAAATCATATAGAATAATCCCAGAGGATAAACAGCCCAAGCAGCATGATTTCCCAAATGGTGATACCCCAAAAAAGAAGAAATGGGAGACTCTCCTTGACTAATCAAATATACAACTTGGTCATAAATACCCAAGTCAAACCCAGTAGAATAGAAAAAGGCGTGACGTAAACTACTACAGATAAAGAAAATTAAGGTTGCTAGAATTATTATTCTACTCACAATAAGTGGTGGCAAAAGCCTCATATTTTTAAGTTCCACATTCCCCAAGTCAATAATAAATATTCGTCAGAATTTTGAGGTCAATTGAGGTATTTTGTCTAAAAGTTCCGGTGAAATGTTCAAAGTAGTGAGGAAACTGGCGAGGCTTGAAGACTTTTCTCAGCTTTCGATTTCGGATGAGAGACAGTCGGGTTTCTGAAAAAAAGGGAATGATCAGACAGATAGAGGCCATGGTAGATATAATAAAGTTGTCAGGAAATGGGAATATAATAAAACGATACCATAAACCTGTTTCAAATGCCATCAGGACTTTTCACGAAGCTACAATATTCCGAAAGTGTTGAAACACAATTCTCAAACTGTTTAACCCCTTTTGCAATGGATGTAGGAGTTATTTTTTGTGCTAATTTTCTAGGATTTTTGACAATACGACCTGCTTTGATATTCTCTTTAGTATCACCTATTCCGGCTATTCCTGTTTTATTTGTTACTTGTATTCCTCAGAAAATTCTGATTCTGTTCCAAGAACCTTTTTTATAGCGCTTTTCAAATTGATGAACTACATCACCATAACCAAAACCTTGTAGGGAGGTTGCATAACAAAAATGCGTTTTCCTGACGGAATGCTGCGCAAACATGTCGCGTAAGCGTTTCATGTCCGCTCTTAGCGGAAAACGTCCCTACTGTGGTCGACCGACATGAAAACTGCCGTAAAGTGTCAAAAAGTCAATCTGTCTGATTCAGAAGTTGATCGTAAGTAATTAGTATACTGCCTTCTTTGTTGTTGATTAGCTCAAGTTGATAAGCGATTCAAATAGTACATCAATGCTTGTTCTTCACTCCAGTGTGGCTTGATATCAAGAATACTAGCTATTGTTCTCTCTGGTTCTCTGATGATAAATATATTATATAATTTTTCTGAAGTTAATAACTAGACAGTCCAATTATTGCCATTGAGTCTATGCTAGGTGAAAAAGATTAATGACTAAACTAATTATACAAATCCCCTGTTATAACGAAGAAGCTACTTTAGGAATGACTCTGACTGAATTACCTCGACAACTTCCTGGTATAGATAAGATAGAGTGGTTGATTATTAATGATGGTAGTATTGACAAAACCTTAGAAGTCGCCAAAGCCTCAGGAGTCGATCATATTATTAATTTTGAATATAATCAAGGACTAGCAAAAGGTTTTATGGCGGGAATAGAAGCTTGTTTGCAACATGGAGCTGATATTATTGTTAATACAGATGCTGATAATCAATATTGTGCAGCAGATATACCCAAATTAATTGAACCAATTTTAGATGGCAGAGCAGAAATAGTAATTGGTGCTAGACCAATTCAAGAGATTAGACATTTTTCACCAACCAAGAAATTTTTACAAAAAATAGGTAGTTTAGTCGTCCGTATTGCTAGTAAAACGAATATCACTGATGCTCCTAGTGGTTTCCGTGCTATTAGTCGTAATGCAGCACTACAATTAAATGTTTTTAATGAATATACTTACACACTAGAAACGATTATACAAGCTGGACAAAAAGGAATGACAATTATTTCTGTTCCCATTAGAACTAATGGTTATTTCCGACCATCCAGATTAATTAAAAGCATTCCAGTTTATATCCAAAGATCAATTTTTACGATCATTCGGATTTTTATGACTTATAAACCTCTAAAGTTTTTCACAATTTTAGGAACTATTCCCTTTAGTTTTGGTTTCCTTTTATGTGTACGTTGGTTAATTCTATACTGGAGTGGTACTACTAGAGCTCATGTCCCTAGTTTAGTCTTAGCTGCAATTTTAATTTTAATGGGATTTCAGCTATTTATTTTTGGTCTAATTGCTGATTTAATGTCAGTTAATCGTAAGCTTTTAGAAGATATTCAACTAAGATTACGTCGTAATTTTTTTGCTAACTCATTAGAAAATAACCCGAGAAACTCTAATTTTGATTAGCTTTTTTTTGGTAAAAACTTGCTGAAATTTTTTCAAAGAAAATCTTTATTTATAAATCCTAACTTATTTGTTCAAATAGCAAATTATATCTAAACTTTCTAGTATAACCATTTACTACAAAGCTACATATATTGCCTTTGGGCAAGTCCTATTGTAATTAGGGCTTGCTGATTAATTATAAAAGCATTGACTTATATTGGCTTTAGTCTTATTTTGTCAGCAAAAAGCACCAGCTTTTCAGTGGTTTAAGTTGAAAAAGTTAGGATTTCTGGCACTACCATGGCAGAAAAATCAAGGGACAAATATATCCGACTACCTCATCTATGCATTCCCTGTTCCTCTGTAGGGAGGTTGTATGCAACGTCCCTACCTACTCCCCTGTTCCTGAAAAGACTTTTTCAACAAAACCTAATTAGAAAAATAGACCTCCTAGGTCTTAACACAAAATGACCAATGAATCGTATAGTGGAATTGTGGAAAACTTCCTCAAAAAATATGAAAGCAATTACAATTCTGGGATCTACAGGGTCCATTGGTACTCAAACCTTAGACATTGTGGCTCACAACCCAAGCAAATTTCGAGTTATTGGGTTAGCTGCTGGAAGTAACGTAGAAATATTAGCCCAACAGGTCAGACAATTTTGCCCTCAAATTGTTGCTATTAACGATGAGTCCAAATTTATGGCACTACAAGAGGCCCTTGCTGATTTGCAGCCTCAACCTATATTGGTTGCTGGCCAAGATGGTGTTATAGAAGTAGCTAGATATGGCAGCTCAGAAGTAGTCGTAACTGGTATTGTCGGTTGTGCTGGTTTATTGCCTACTATTTCTGCTATTGAAGCAGGCAAAGATATTGCTTTAGCAAATAAAGAAACACTTATTGCCGCAGGTCCAGTTGTTAATCCTTTAATTGAAAAACATGGAGTCGGGTTATTACCAGCAGACTCAGAGCATTCAGCAATTTTTCAATGTCTTCAAGGTGTACCATTGGAGGGTTTACGTAGAATTATTTTAACTGCTTCTGGTGGTGCTTTTCGAGATTGGCCGATTGAGAAATTATCAAAAGTAAAAGTGGCAGATGCTATTAAACATCCTAACTGGTCAATGGGTAAGAAAATTACCGTTGATTCTGCTACAATGATGAATAAAGGTTTGGAAGTTATTGAAGCTCATTATTTGTTTGGATTGGATTATGATAATATTGATATAGTCATTCATCCTCAGAGTATAATTCACTCTTTAATTGAGTTACAAGATACTTCTGTTTTAGCTCAATTAGGTTGGCCGGATATGCGTTTACCTTTGCTTTACGCTTTATCTTGGCCAGAAAGAGTTTATACTGATTGGGAACAGTTAGATTTAGTTAAAGCTGGAAGCTTGACTTTCAAGGAACCGGATAATTTGAAATATCCTTGTATTCGGTTAGCTTATGCAACAGGTCGTATGGGTGGTTCTATGCCTGCAGTTTTGAATGCAGCAAATGAACAAGCTGTAGCATTGTTTTTAGAAGAAAAAATTCAGTTTTTGGATATTCCCAAGCTGATCGAATATATCTGTGAAAAGCATAAGTCAAATTATCAAGAAAATCCTACTCTAGATGATATTTTAGCAGTAGATAAATGGGCAAGGCAAGAGGCTTTAGGAGCAACTAATATAGTAAATAATTCTCTAATAAGTGTAAGTTTAGCTAATCTTGAGGAAAATCCAACAGAAATATCTACAAAAATAGAAAATAAGCAGATAGAATTTAATGATTTTTATCAACGGGGATTAGCTAAATATGAACAACAAGATTATCAATCAGCTTTAGCAGAATTTAATCTGGCAATAGATATAGACTCTAGTCATATAGATGCTTATATTTACAGGGGTAATACTAAAGATAAATTAGAAGACTATGAAGGAGCAATTGCTGATTATCATGAGGCAATTAAAATAGATTCAACCTATCCAAAAGCTTATTACCATCTGGGAAATGTACTCCGAAAAACTAGACATAATCAGGGTGGGATCCCTGATGATAATCAAGCAATGTTATTATCAGGAATACCTAAAGTCAAAATAAATTAACTGACAAGATTTTATTTAAATAAACAATTGGGGAAATATATACCAAATCTAACTGAAATTATTATCTACTATTTCAATAACTATATTAGTAAAAAAATCAGTTGTTAAATCCTTATTTATAGGAAAACTTATTGCTTGTAACTTTTAACTTTATACTCTTACATAAATTATGTATACAACATCGGAAAATACGACTACACTAATAGTAGCTTTGATTGCTCTTGGAATTCTGGGCTGGGGATACTACAGAGCTAGAGCTTATGGCAAAATAGGTATTTTAGGCTGGTTACAATCAGTAGTATTAATAACACCTTGGCTATTGTTTTTTGCTCTATTTGCTGCGGGAATTTACCTAAACTTAGTATTGATCCTATTTCTGTTAATAGCTTGTACAGCATTGTACATCTATTTGGGGCGGCAACTACGAATAATAGGAGCTCGAGAAACAGAAAATAAATCTAATATTGAACCTATTAGTGATTCCTCAAAAGAGTATTCTACCGAAGAGAAAACTCTACTAGAAAATGCCGAAGAGAAAAAAGAAGAAACTCGAGAATTTATTCCTATTCCCACTGAAGACTTACAAAAAGTAAAAGACATTTTTGGTATTGATACCTTTTTTGTCACCGAAACTATCCCCTATCAAGAGGGAGCTATTTTCAAGGGTAACTTACGGGGGGATATAGAAAAGCTTTATACTAAATTATCAGCAAAATTGGTAGAAAAACTTGGCGATCGCTACCGACTATTTTTATTGGAAAGTCCAGAAGCTAAACCAGTAGTTATCCTTTTACCAAGCAAAAATGACCCATTACCTACAACTAGAAACCAAAAAATTCTAGCAGTTATTCTCTTGCTTGCGACTATTGCCACCAGTTTTGAAGCGGGTGGGTTGTTGTTAGGGTTTGACTTTTTCAAGCAAGCTATAAGATATCAAGAAGCATTACCCTTTGTAATTGGTCTGTGGATAATTTTGGGGGGTCATGAAATTGCTCACCAGGTCTTGGCAAAACGTCACAATGTTCGCTTTAGTTGGCCGTTTTTTCTGCCCGCTTTGCAAATTGGTAGTTTCGGTTCCGTTAACCGTTTCGAGTCCATACTCCCTGACCGAAAAGTTCTGTTTGATGTAGCTTTTGCTGGACCTGCTGCTGGAGGAACAATTTCTTTGGCAATGCTATTAGGAGGTTTGTTGCTTTCCCATGAAGGTAGTCTGTTTCAAATGCCATCAGAATTTTTTAAAGCTTCTGCTTTGGTGGGAACTTTAGCACGGGTGGTTTTAGGTCCGGCAGTACATCAAAATATAGTAGATATTCACCCACTGGCAATTATAGGTTGGTTGGGTTTAGTTATTACAGCAATTAATCTGATGCCAGCAGGTCAGTTGGATGGCGGTAGAATTCTGCAAGCAATTTATGGTCGTAAAGTTGCAGGTAGAGCAACATTTTTAACTTTTATAGTCTTGGTATTTGCTTCTTTGGTTAATCCTTTGGCGTTGTATTGGGCGATTATTATTTTGGTATTACAGCGAAATTTAGAACGCCCTTGTTTAAATGAATTGATAGAACCGGATGATGGCCGGGCAGGTTTGTGTTTGTTGGCTTTATTTTTTGCGATCGCTACTTTGTTTCCTCTAACTCCAGGTTTAGCTGGTAGGTTGGGTATTGGCAGTTAATTAAGGGCTGACGCAAGTCAAAAGCTAGCCCCCCCTGATTCCTCTAGGGGGGGCTGTTTTATTTCAAACAGAATAAATCAGGACTTACGCAAAATATGAAAAGATACACCATCTGTAGGGGTTAACGACCGTTAACCCCTACTAGATATACTGGTTCTGCGTAAGTCCTGAATAAATTAGGGAGAAGTAGAGGCGAATGGCTATTTTGCTTGCGCATACTTCGTTAACGCTGCGCGACATGAAACACCCCTACAGAAGTCAGGAGGAAAGAGCAGGAAGTGTTTTGATCACAAATTATCCGGACATGATATTAATTGCATCTTGAATATTGTCCTCGGAGCAGTTTTCACTTTAGTAGAGTACATAGGGCTTGCCTTAAAGCTAAAATCTCTAGACTCTATCCTCATGAAAAATGCTATAAACCAATCAATCAAAGAGCCTTAAGCTCTGAC
>JAKQYF010000134.1 GCA_023356535.1 Trichodesmium sp. MAG_R03
AAATTATTCCGCTTTTTTTCTACTGCTAATGCTTCCCGTCGTCGCAGTTGCAGCATTGCCTCATCTACCAAGTCAGTCGGGAGCTTTAGCTCTTGTAAAATCTCCTCCATTTGCTCTCGGCTAATTTCTTGGTCGCGAAGCTGAGATAACCGCTCAACTTCTCCTACCAGTTTAGTAAATTCTGCCTGTGTTATTCGTTCTTCTGTCATAGATATAAGGAACGGAAAATTATATTAATAGACATCTTCAATAACAAAAAATCAAATCAATTATCCCACAAAAATTATCAATTATTTCATCCTACTCCCTAGTTTCTCTTTTCTGGAGATGTATATTCCACTTATCCGTCAAAGACAGAAACAGTTGAAACAAGATGGCGATAGTAGTTTATGGGAATGTATTACGGCTATAAAATCTGGCAACTATATCTATATACAGAGTAAAGGAGAAAAGTTATCCTGTTTGTATCCAGTATTTCCTGACATATTTGCATCTTTTTTCCAGAAATAATTTGACATTTTATTTAATTTGTTTAGAAATGAGAATTAAATCAAGCCCAGATTTTTTTCAGAGATTAATTTGTGTAATTACTTCTATAGCAATTTTCATTCTACCCGCCGTTGTATCTGATGAATAAGTTTCATCTAATTCCTTTATTAATTCTTGAATATCTTTATATTGCTTCTATTAAATCTTACTATAGCGCAACAACAACTTTGAAATATTTTAGCACTAAATTTATTTGTAAGGTCTGGGGGATGTGAAGTGTATTTCTACCAGTCAGCGTTTATCCTTGTGAGTATACAATACCTAATAAATTTTCTGAATAGTTTGAGAAAAACTAGTTGTTAGCTCATGATATGTTTTATCTGTTAACATAACTCAGATCGCTTCATAAAACAAAAATATTATCGTACAATAATTAGACTGTTTTTGTGAGATCTATAGGACTTACGCACGGGTACTACACGAGGGTGAGGGGGAATGCCATTCGCGCCTACATATACATATGGCGTTTTCAAGGTGAAGCATGGGTAAGTCCTGATCTATTAATATGAGGCAGCACCCACAAAACTTAAGGTTACTACACTAAATATAATATAGTGTATTTGCGTAAGTCCTGTAATAATTAAACTAATCTAATAATTTTTACCGAATTTTTAGTAAATTATGAATCTAATACTATATAGTAAACCAAGCTGTCACCTTTGTGAAGGGCTTCAAGAAAAACTTGAAGAAATACAAAAAGACCCCGACAAGCCTTGTCTATTTAAGCTAGAGATAAGAGATATTACCACTCGTGATGACTGGTTTCAAGCTTATCAATATGAAGTGCCCGTGCTTTGTGTGTCTGTCTCAGATACAACAACTGAAAAGCTGATACCACGTCCCTCTCCTCGAATGCCAGTCAAAAAATTGCAGCAAATGTTACAAAAATATTTGTAAATTTGTGTTATACATGAGGAAAAATTCTCATTGTTGTTCAGCCTATTGAATAAATTAAAAGTTGAAATAGATGCTTAAAGAAATACTCAGCATTTAGCAATTAGTAAGAGTATTATTATAGAAACCCAGGATTTTAACCCCAACTTAAAAACCTGATAGCTGATAGCTAATGGCTGAATGCTTACAAAAAAACTATCGGAGTTCCTAATATGAAATTGAGAGAATTATTAGCAAAGGTTCCAAGTATTTCACTTACCAATAACCATCAAGCTTTAGAAACAGAAATTAAAGGTTTGGCGACAAATTCTCATGCTTGTCAAACAGAGAGTTTATTTTTAGGAATGCCAGGCACTCGCGTTGATGGGGGAGATTTTTGGGAAAGTGCGTTTGCTAATGGTGCAGTGGCAGCTATCGTTTCTTATTCCGCAGCAACAAAACATCCAGCCAAAAATGAGTGTGTTATCTCAGTTGGGGACATGAGTCAAACTTGCCCAGAAATTGCTGCTGCTTTCTATGACTACCCTGGGCAAAAAATGAAAATAGTGGGTATCACTGGCACTAACGGCAAAACCACTACTACTCATTTAGTCGAATTTCTCCTGAATAATGCTCAACTACCTACCGCTTTATTCGGCACTCTTTATATGCGTTGGCCAGGATTTCAAGAAACAGCAGGTTACACTACACCTTTTCCAGTAGAATTACAAAATCAACTGGCGCAAGCACTGGCGGCAGGTAGTAAATATGGAATCATGGAAGTTAGTTCCCATTCTCTAGATCAAAAACGAGTGTGGGGTTGTACTTATGAGGTGGCAGTATTTACAAATTTGACCCAAGACCATCTGGACTATCACAAAGATATGAATGATTACTTTGAGGCCAAAGCGTTACTTTTTAGTTCAGACTATCTCAAGGGCCGGGCGATAGTTAACGCTGATGACCCCTATGGCAAGAAGTTAATTGCCAGATTAGAATCAGGAAAGGTTTGGAGTTACAGCACGAGTGATACTTCTGCAGATTTGTGGGCATCAGATTTGGAATACCAACCCACAGGAGTTAAGGGAATGCTCCATACTCCCCAGGGGGAGATTCCTTTTAGCTTTCCATTGATAGGGCAGTACAATTTATCTAATATGTTAGCTGCGGTGGGAGTAACTTTGCATTTGGGTTTAGATTTGTCAATAGTGGTTGCTTGGTTATCAGATTTTCCGGGAGTACCTGGTCGGATGGAAAAGGTACAGGTTAAGGAAGGGCAAGATGTAAGTGTAATTGTTGATTATGCTCACACTCCTGATAGTTTAGAGAATTTGTTGATAGCAGCGCGGCCTTTTATTCCTGGTCGAATGATTTGTGTTTTTGGTTGTGGAGGCGATCGCGATCGTACTAAGCGACCCAAAATGGGTAAAATTGCTTCTGAGTTATCAGATTTAGCTGTTGTGACTTCTGATAACCCCCGCACTGAAAACCCGGAAAAAATTTTACAGGATATTTTAGAGGGAATATCGCCAGAAGTTAAGCCTTTGGTCATAGGCGATCGGGCTCAAGCTATTTGTACTGCTATTATGGAGGCTCGTCCTGAAGATGGGGTATTAATAGCTGGAAAAGGTCACGAAGATTATCAAATTCTGGGTACAGAAAAAATTCATTTTGATGATAAGGAGCAGGCAAGAGATGCTTTAATCAATAAGTATGGTTTAAGTCAAAAGTCAAATAGATGAGTCTATCCCACTAACTGAACTTGAAGATTTTTTACAGCGAAAATGGCTCAAAACCGAGTATTAGCAAGAACAATGCCTCAAAGAACTAAAACAAAGAACTAAAAATAGCTAAAGTCTAGTTTGGTAATTAATTAGGGTCTGCTGAAAAAGTCTTTTTAAGAAGCAGGGAAGTAGGTAGGGACGTTACATGTAACGTCCCTACATAATAACAGGGAATATACCCAACCCTAACCCTCCCAGGAGGGGGGGTTGGATATATTTGTCCCTTGATTTTGCTGGCATGGGAGTGCCCGACAAACTAATTTTTTAATTATGATTATATGCAACGACCAATTGGTATTGATTTATTTGCAGGCGCAGGAGGTATGACTCTTGGATTTGAACAAGCAGGATTTGATATACCTATTTCCGTAGAATTAGACCCTATTCACTGTGCTACTCATAAGTTTAATTTTCCCTTTTGGTCGATATTATGTCGTAATGTTGTTAATATAACAGGGAATGAAATTAGACAGAAATTAAATATTCCAAATCAAGAAATTGATGTAATTTTTGGTGGTCCTCCATGTCAAGGATTTTCTATGATTGGAAAACGTGCTTTAGACGATCCGCGCAATGCGCTTATGTATCATTTTTTGCATCTAGTTTTGGAATTAAAACCCAAATATTTTGTCATAGAAAACGTTAAAGGTTTAACTGTAGGAAAACACAAATTTTTTCTTGAGGAAGTCATCGATAAATTCTCGAAAAATGGTTATAAAGCACAGCTACCTTACCAAGTGTTAAATGCTGCTAATTATGGTGTACCACAGCGTCGGGAAAGATTATTTATGCTCGGATGTCAAAATGGTTTAACACTGCCAAACTATCCTCAAATTCAAACACATAAAAAATCCGAAAACTATATAACTGTCTTTGATGCAATAGGAGATTTACCAGAAGTAGAAAATTATCCAGAATTATTAGAAATAGATTGGGTAAAAGCAGAAAATGACTATGGTAAACCAAGTGAATATTCTAAAAAACTGCGTAGTTTGAAACCTTTGAATAATGATTATTCTTATAAACGTGAATATGATCGGACAATATTAACCTCTAGTTTACGGACAAGACATACACAAAAATTAATAGCAAGATTTAATGCTACAGCACCAGGAAAAATTGAACCAATAAGTCGCTTTTATAAACTTAATCCTCACGGTATTTGTAACACACTTAGATCAGGGACACCAAGTAGTAGAGGTTCATATACTTCTCCTAGACCAATACATCCATTTACGCCTAGATGTATCACAGTTAGAGAAGCAGCAAGACTACATTCATATCCTGATTGGTTTAGATTTCATGTGACAAAATGGCATGGTTTTAGACAAGTAGGTAATTCAGTTCCACCACTATTAGCAAAAGCAGTTGCTCAAGAAATTATTCATGCTTTAAATCTTCGACCACTTAAACCTAGCAGGAAAAAATATAAGTTAGAAAAATTAGAAAATTTAGAGCTTAATATGTCTATGGCTGCGGACCTGTATGGTGTTGATCGGCATACTATTGCACCAAGATTGAGAAAGTAAAAATTAAATTAGGACTTACGCAAAGGTTCTCTCCCTAATTTATTTATACCTCAGGACTTACGCACGGGTACTACACGAGGGTGAGGGCGAATGCCATTCGCCCTTACATATGGCGTTGTCAAGGTGAAGCATGGGTAAGTCCTGTACCTATTGTACCTATTCAACGGACTCACCTAATACTTCTAAGAGACATCTCCAAAAATACCGATTTTGGAACGGGAATATAAAAGTTTGAGCACCTTTTCTGGAGAAGTTTAATACCAAAGTCATTTCGCTACACAACATATCAAGCATTTGCCAACCATGACCTAGGACAACTTTGGGTTAGCTAAATGTGTTTCATGTTGCGCAGCAAAATACTAACAAACCCTAGGTTCTTCTGAAAAAACTAATTACAGGAAAACCTTAAGCTAAGGATTTTCATCAAGCCACGATCTAAAACTTAGCTAAGAAACTTGAAATAGGAATGAAACTAAGTCTCCTTTCCCCAAGGAAATCCGATCGCCTGGCCTTAACTTATGTCGATTTCCTTTTGCCAAAGGAATATTATTAATGTAAGTACCATTGGAACTACCAGTATCTTCAATATAACAACTATCTCCTTCTACTCTAATATCAGCATGAGTTCGAGAAACCACTTCAGAGTCAGGAAATCCTGAGACATCAATATCTGGTGGTACTTTGTCATTAGGCTTACCGATATGAATCACAGATAAATTAACTGGTAATTCAATATTTGTATCTGTTCTGATATGAAGCAACTTAGCCAACTTTTCTTGCAACTGGGTCTTTGCCGGAATTGCTGCTCTCCCAGTGGGAGGTGGAGAACTTACTTCCGGACTAGTTACAGGTGTGCTAACAGTATTAGTAGTTAGTGGAGGTTCCTCTTTCTCAATCGGAACTGGAGTATTAGGGTTACTAGATTTTTCTAAGTTCACTATACTAGGAAGGAAAGGTTCTGGTTCCACTAATGGCTCTGGTAGTTCTAGGTCAGGTATATTTACTAAAGGTATATCCGTTTCTGGTGCAGATATAGGTGATACTACAGTTGGCATCACTACTGGATCTGTTTGGGATAAAACTTGACTTTCTTCCTTACTAACGCTAGCTTTAAGGTCATAACCACATTGACCACAAAAGGCAGCATCAACTTGAACTATTGCCCCACATTTAGGACAATTTGTAGTTACTGGTAAGGGAGTGCAACAGTTTTCACATTGGTTTGCTCCATCAGGATTCTGATGAGCGCAATTAGGACAGACAATCATTTATTTATCTTCTCCTTGCTATCATTCAGATAATTAAAATACTGAATTAACATCCTACCAACGGTTCGCTTAAGGGAAACCGCAGAATTTTTTGTGATTTATTTGAAATTAATTACTGCTTAAATATTAACACCCGTTAATAACCATTGTAGCTCTCCTTGGGGTTGGATCAAGCGACTGGGATAATTCATCTCGTCGCCTTTTTTTGCAAATACTTGGTCTAATGCAGCTTGTTTATCTGCGCCAGCAGCTAGAAATATTACGCAACGTGCTTGATTTATTAATGGAACTGTGAAAGTTAATCGCGGTTGGCCATCTTTATTTCCTACAGTAATTAGGCGATCGCTTACTTTCAAGGCATTTGTATGGGGGAATAAGGAGGCTGTATGACCATCACCTCCCATGCCTAGTAAAATCAAATCAAAGCTCGGAAACTCCCCTATAGAAACTTGAAAAAATTCTCGCAAATGAGCATCATGACTTAAAGCATCAGCTTCAGGGTCTCCCGCCCCTGTTTCCATAGGATGAATATTTGTTGGTGGTATAGGTACTCGATCTAGCCAAGCTTGCCTGGCCATTCTTTGATTACTATCTGGGTGGTCAGGAGCTACATAACGTTCGTCGCCCCAAAATACATGAATTTTATCCCAAGCTAAATTTTGAGTTGCTATAGACTCATAAAGTGGCCTTGGAGTATTTCCACCAGCTAAAGCTATCGTAAATTGGCTACGCTCTGTGATCCCCTTTTGAATTTTCCCCAAGCAAATGTCCAGAGCTTGTTTGATCAACTGTTCTTTATCTTCTAGCAACTTAATTTGTTTGTCCATTTGATTTGTGTTATAATTAAATACTTACCGAAAAATTGGGTTTAAAGCCTCGCCCTTCTAGGGCTTCTTTTTCGTTGATTTTTTTTCACAGGCTATGTTATCATGCTTTTTAGTTCACAAGAAATATATTAGTCGCGGGTGGGCAATTCGAGACAAAAAACGGACATTGAGGCCAGCAGCCAGACTACTGCCAAAGTAGCAGCAGCCTGTGAAATTTCAACCCGCGAAGGGGCTACGGCTCGGTTGTCACCCAGTGCCTTTAGGCCGGGGAGGATGTCAAATTCACAAAATAGTCAGGACTTACCCATGCTTCACCTTGAAAACGCCATATGTAGAGGCGAATGGTATTCACCCTCACTGGGTGCAGTGATCGTGGGTAAGTCCTGATAGTATTTTTTCTAAATTTGGGGATCAAAGCCATGCTATTGCGGTTTTGACTGATATTCGAGAGTTCTTTAGTTCTTCAGAGTAAAGAAAGTTAAAGTATAATACGACTTTCTAGAACTTAAAAGCAAGTATTAACAGACATAGGACTTACACATTAACGCTATTGGTAGGGTCTGTTTCGCTTCGCCACATGAAAAGCGAACTTCGTAACGCACCAAATATCTATATATAGCGCCTTTGCGTAAGTCCTGAGACAAAAAGAGATTTTTCAGTCTTTACCAATTTCCGGGCATTTACCGAAAAATTGGGTTTAAAGCCTCGCCCATAAGCGGGCGACTCTTTAGTTGATTTTTTTTTCACAGGTCATGTTATCATGGTTTTTAGTTCACAGGAAATATATTAGTTGCGGGTGGGCATACCGAGACAAAAAACGGACGGGTCGGCAAGTGTAAGACTACTGCCAAAGTAGGGACAGCCCGTGAAACGTCAAACCCCATCGGAGCTACGGCTCGGTTAGTTACCCAGTGCCTTTAGGCCGGGGAGGATGTCAAGAGCCCACAATTTAGGAATCATAAGTTAGTTTAGTAAATAGTCAGATACAATTAAATAGGACTTACCCATGAATGCTATTGGTAGTGGACTGGCATAACTAAAAATGTAGGTTGGGTAGAACGAAGTGAAACCCAACAAAGGTTTATTATGGTTAGGTTTCGTCCCTCAACCCAACCTACCCTTATTGCACCATTTTAACTATGTCGGTCTAGTAGTGGACTGACACAACTAAAAATGTAGGTTGGGTAGAACGAAGTGAAACCCAACAAAGGTTTATTATGGTTAGGTTTCGTCCCTCAACCTAACCTACCCTTATTGTAACATTTTAGCTATGTCGGTCTAGTAGGGTGTGTTTTGCTGACGCCAAGCGGAGCGAACGCTTCGCGACTTGAATTGCGCAGTTCGTAACGCACCAAGGCTCTATATATAGTCCCTTAGGGTAAGTTCTGTTAAAGTTAAATCTCAAGATTGAGGAATAAAAGTAGAAAGAACAGCAGGAGGAATATTAAACTAATTAATATTGCTTAATACTAGCACCATTGAGTGAGTAATTTGGAAAAAAAGTTTTGAGCAATAAATAACATTTGTCTATGTTTAACCACATCACAAGCATTTATTAATATTTAATTAAACTTTTATGATTACTAAAAAAAGTAATTCTACCTTCAAAAGGAGTAAAATTTATGTCTTATCCCAAAAAATCACCTAATTCTATACGCTACATCCGAGCCAGATTTAGTCATTTGATCAAACCCTCAGTCTGGGGACCAAGTGGAGTAATTTTGCTAGTGCTATTATTTGCTTGGGAATTATCAGTGAATCCAAAACGATTAACAATTGAAGATGATAATGATTCAGTATTAAACAGTGATACAATCACTGAAAATTTATCTCCTGAAGAGATTTCTATTATGAGTGATATTGATAGTTCATCAGTGTTAATGGTAGAGTTAGAAACTTATAACAATAACAAGCTACTAATTAGTCCTCTGCTAACTCCTCAGGAAAATTTATTAAAACGGTCAAAAAAAGAAAAGCAGAAAAATGTTATCAAGCCTGAAAAATATTTAGGGAACCCTCAGCCAGAAATTAAGATTTACGGGGAAGTAAAAACTAATAATATTCCTTCTACAAATCAACTGCCAAATACCAAATTATTTACTTATCCCCTATTACAAAATGTGAATTTATTAGATCAAGCAAACCAGGAAGAAACAAAAGCAGAATTTGTCAATCCTCTACAGAATGCTATGGATAATCATCTGAGTTCCAAAGGTAAAGCTGAATCTCCCTCAGATTATAACTCTCAAAGCAATAATCTTAACCTCTACCCAACTCAGATAAAACCAAGAGATATTAAATCTTCTGCTATTCTTAATGGCTTAAAATCTAATATTTCGCAATCTGAGGAAGGAAGCAATTATAATCCACTTTTACCACCAATAAATGTTACTCCACCAAAACCTTACTATACTGACTTATCAGGAGTAAAAAATCAGATAAATAACCAAACTAATTTACCAGGGTATAATTATTCTCCTCAAGGAAAAGCTACTAATACAAATCTGCCTCCATTAATTCTAGTAGCACCTAATGGATTAGCTAATAATAAAAATAGGGTAAATGTAGCTAATGATTTAGAATATCCTAAATCTTATAATAATCAAGGATATCGAAAAAATCAGCTACAATATGAATATAAAGTTAATCCTAATGAGAATCAAAATGTACTAGCAACTCCTTCAAGTAATCCTTTTTCTAGTGGTAATAATAGTTTTTATAATCGTGGGTATAAGCAGAATTGGAATAATCCTTTTAGGGAATAATGTAGGCTAACTTTTTAATTTTGACTTCATTAACGTGCAGCCCTTACTAATAAGAATACTGCTACTGCAAGACCTAAAAAATTTGGTAACCATCCAGCCAAAAAAGGAGTCAAAATTTCTTTTTGCCCCATTGCTCCTGTAATAAATGAAAGTAAATAATAGGCAAAAATAATTATCACACTAATACCAAAGCTAGTACCTCGATTAGCTTTTCTTTGGGGTCTAATTCCTAAAGCTCCTCCTACTAAACCCATTACTATACACACAAATGGTAAAGCAAATTTTTGTTGAATTCTGACTTGGGTTTTAATAACTTCCCGATAATTTCCACTTAGTCGCATTAACTCTAAATATTCATAAGATTGAGAAATATTCATTTGTTTGTAACTACGACTTTTGCCTGCTAAATCTAAAGGAGCCCGAGAAAGCTTTAATTTTTGATGGTCAAACTTGACAATATTACGGTATGAACCATTTGGAGATACAAGATAAATAGTTCCATTAAATAAGTCCCAAATATTTTCTGCTGAATTCCAAGTTGCTAATTTAGAGGATACTATTTGGTCAACTCCATATTGAGAACGGTCTACAATAGTTATGCTTTTCATATATTTACCATCAAATTTTTCGGCGTAGAATAAGCGTGTAAGTGTATCGTCTTGACTCCCATCTGGTTGCTTGACTTTACCAAATTCTGGATAGAAAATATTTTTTTCTTTGAAAGGAGGATTTTCTTGGTCTAGAGTTTTTTCTAGGATGATAGATGATTGATAGTTGGCATTGGGTACAATTACTTCATTCAGGGCAAAGCTCAAAGCAGTTACTATCAAACTTAATATGATTGCAGGTATGACCATTCGATAGATATTAATGCCACAGCTACGGAGAGCAACTATTTCGCTATGGCCAGACATCTGACTGTAAACCATGAGAGTAGCAAGTATCATTGCCATGGGGAATGCCAAACCAATAAATTCTGGCATTTTTAATAGAAAGACTTGAACAGCAATGGAAATAGGTAGTCCAGATTCTGTTACTTTTCGGACTAAATCAAACATTGCTCCAATTGTTATACCAATAGATGAAAATAACCCTACACCAAAGAAGAATGGCCCAATTAATTCTACGATGATGTAGCGATCAATGACTGAAATTTTTGCTTCCAATCTTTGTAGAAAGAATAAAGACTTTGAGATACTACGCTCCATATATTTCAGATTTAAGGTCAAGTCTATAATTTGGAATTGAAAACTAGGTTGGTTTTTAATTCTGTTTTTATTTAATCACAATCCTTGCATTTAGGTTAGCACGAGCCATAAGACCAGTGAGTTAGCATGTGATTCCATTACGTATTATTAAATGAGGAGCAATAGCTACATTGGATGCCCTGACTTGAGGAGCTTTCAAACTTAATAATAAAGCAAAAAAAGTAAGTTGTCAAAGATGGTATTAAGTGAAACAGGTTGATAATTTATCAAATTTTCTCACCCTTTGTAATACCAATTAGTATTATTTATCTCACTCCTACTTGTCAACTTTTGGCTCAGCAATCATCTCAGGAAAAATCAGGCATTAAATCAAAATTATCTTGAGGATTTACGCATGAAGGCTATTGGTAGGGTGTGTTTTGCTGACGCCAAGCGGAGCGAACGCTTCGCGACTTGAATTGCGCAGTTCGTAACGTACCAAGGCTCTATATATAGTGCCTTTGTGTAAGTCCTGATCTTGTCAAAATGCATGATTTCAAGTTCAAGTCATTTCATAATCAAGTTTACCATTATTGGGCAATGCTCGCTGATAATAATTTTTATTTCCTGTGGTCTGTTGCCTCTTGCCTTTGACAAAAATTGGGTATATGGTTTAAATGCTGAACAGCTTAACTGATAACTGAAATGACCTTTTTTAATGATGCTCGACAATATGCTCCCGCAACTGAACGCAACCAGGAATTTATTTTGGAAGTGTTACAGCGAGTTTTGCCTCCAAAAGGCAACATTTTAGAAATTGCCAGTGGTACAGGACAACATGCTATTTTCTTTTCTTCTCGTCTGCAACCGCGCCAGTGGTTTCCTTCTGATCCTAACCCCATGTTGCGTGAGAGTATAGCAGCATGGCAAAAACATAGTCCGTCAGATAACCTGTATCCACCCCTTAATATTGATGCACAGGAGTCAGTTTGGGCGGTGGAGAGAGAAGGTATTGAGATTTCAGCTATTGTCAATATTAATATGATTCATATTAGTCCTTGGTCTACTTGCCTGGGATTAATGGGGGGTGCGGGACGTTTGTTGCCCCAGGGTGGGGTGCTATATTTGTACGGTCCTTACAAACTGGGAGGGGAACATACAGCACCGAGTAATTTAGCATTTGATGAGTCTCTGGGATTTCAAAATCCTGAGTGGGGAGTAAGAAATCTAGAGGATGTGGTAGGGGCAGCAGAGAAGAAGGGGTTAAAGTTTCTAGAGAAGGTGCAAATGCCAGCCAATAATTTATCTTTGGTTTTCCATAAAGATTAATCAGGACTTACGGAGAACCAGTATATCTAGTAGGGGTTAACGGCCGTCAACCCCTACAGATGGTGTATATTTTCATATTTTGCGTAAGTCCTGTTAATATGACGATGTTTACAGCAAAGTGCGATCGCCACTTTTGTAGGTTGGGTTGAGGCAACGAAACCCAGCACCAATATAGGGCTTGCTGATTAAAGATAAAAGTATTGACATATAATGGTCAAGGCCTTTTTTTTTGACGAAAAAAGTACCTGGTTTTCGGGCCTTCAAGCTTAAAAATTAGTATTTTGGGCTGACCATGGCAGAAAAACCAAGAGACAAATATATCCGACTACCGACCTTTCCCGGACCGGGAGGGGTTAGGGGTGGGTACATTCCCCGTTCCTCTGTAGGGACGTTGCATAACAAAAAAGCGTTTTCCTGACGGAATGCTGCGCAAACATGTCCCGTAGCGTTAGCGGAGCTTTGCGTTAGCAAAACGTCCCTACTTCTCCTCCTGGGATATGTTAAGGGTGGGTCCCCTACTCCTGAAAAAGACTTTGAAGCTTAGTGAAAGCTGAAATGCCGTAAAATTCCTGATCTACTTTGAAGCCATGATGTAATCAGGACTTACGCAAAGACTCTATATATAGAGCCTTGGTACGTTACGCTAGGGCTTTTCATGTCGCGAAGCGTTCGCTCCGCTTTGCGTCAGCAAAACACACCCTACTGGACTGACACAGCTAAAATGGTGCAATAAGGGTAGGTTGGGTTGAGGGGCGAAACCTAACCATAATAAACCTTTGTTGGGTTTCACTTCGTTCTACCCCACCTACATTTTTAGTTGTGTCAGTCCACTACTAATAGCGTTCATGGGTAAGTCCTAATGATATAAGTCCTAACCTATAAAACCTAAAACCTCACACCTAAAACCTAACACCTAACACCTAACACCTAACACCTAACACCTAACACCTAACACCTAACACCTAATGCATAAGTTTAGTATAATGGCAAAAAGCTATATGATTTAGGAGTCTATAAAGGTTCAATTAAAGTGTTTAAGCAATTTTCCCAGGGAACGTGGCTAATTTTACCCATCTTCCTAACTGTTGTGGGGAGTCCTGTTAAAGCGTCCGGCCATCCGGTACTTATTGCTAGTCAAAATCCAGAAACAGCTAGGAATAACTGGCCATCTCGGACTGAGACTAGCTCTTTGGCCCAAGTTCCTGCTCCCATTCCTCCCAAAACTCCGGAACCGCCTTTTCCCAACTTTCCTATTCAGATAGAGTCTCCCCAAGTTGAGATTACTCCACCTGAAGCGCCTGGAAATGAATCGGAAAGGCCTGAACCTTTTCTACCGGTGGAGATTAATAAGTTTGAATTTGTCGGTTACACGGCATTTACCAAGGAAGAATTAGAGGAGGTGGTTAAACCTTTTACTCAGCGACCTATTACCTTTGCTGAACTCCTCCAAGCTGAGAAAGCGGTGACTGATAAATACGTTCAGGCAGGTTATATAAATTCCGGAGCTGTAATCTTAGCTGGACAAAATCTCAAGGATGGGGTAGTAAGGATCCAGATTATTGAAGGGGAGATAGAAGATATTCAGGTAACTGTAACAGGACGCTTGAACCCTGACTATGTCCGCAGTCGGTTAGTTCTAGCTACGGGAACGCCTTTCAATCAGTACAAGTTACTTCGAGCTCTCCAACTGTTACAGCTTGACCCCCTAATAGATCTTATCAAAGCAGAGGTATCAGCTGGACCCCGTCCTCAAGCTAGTTTGCTGACTGTGAGTGTCACCCAGGCAGATTCTTTTAGTATTGAATCTTTTGCTAACAATGGTCGTGCTTCTAGTGTGGGCAGCTTTCAACGGGGTGTTCGGTTCAAGCAGGGGAATTTATTGGGTTTTGGTGATGGATTAAATGCGACTTATACTAATTCTGATGGTAGTAACGGTTTTAATCTTAACTACACTATTCCGTTTAATGCTCGCAATGGTACGATTCAACTGAGTGCTGAATTAACTGATACTCGTGTAGTTGCATCTCCTTTCGACGAGCTTGATATTATTGGAGATTCCCAGTACTACGAACTGACTGTGCGCCAACCTATTGTCCTATTTCCTTCCCAAGAATTGGCTCTGGGTTTAACTTTTTCTCGACAAAATAGTGAGAGTGAACTTTTGGGAGAACCTTTTCCTCTATCTCGTGGTGCTAATGACAAGGGGGAAACACGTGTCTCGGCGATTCGAGTTTTCCAAGATTGGGTCAAACGGAATGAAGCAGAAGTATTTGCTGTTCGTTCTCAATTTAATCTGGGAGTGGGGGCTTTCAATGCTACGATTAATAATGCTGAACTCCCCGATAGTCGCTTTTTTAGTTGGCGAGGACAAGGACAGTATGTGCGACGTTTAGCTAAGGATTCGGATTCTTTGCTGGTGGTGCGCACAAATATGCAGTTGGCTGATAGAGGTTTGTTGCCTTTAGAACAGTTTCGCGTTGGTGGTGTTAATAGTGTTAGGGGTTATCGCCAAGATTTATCGTTTACTGATAATGGGCTTTTCTTGAGCACTGAGGTCCGACTGCCTATTATGCGCTGGGAGAGTGTAGAGGGAGTTTTGCAGATAGTTCCTTTTGTGGATTTTGGAGTGGGTTGGAATAGTTCTGATTTGCCTGAACCAGACCCCAATACTTTGGTAGGAGTGGGTTTTGGGTTACTCTGGCAGATGAGCGATCGCCTTAGCGCCCGCTTTGATTGGGGTATACCTTTGATGGATGTTACTTCGGAGGAAAATACGTTACAGGAAAATGGTCTTGATTTTACCATTGATGCTAAATTTTAGAGGGATAAAATTATGGACAAATTTCGATGTCAGCCTAAATTAAGTGCTTTTGTTGCTTTGGTCTTTTCTTTGTCGCCAATTGTTGCGACTGCCC
>JAKQYF010000135.1 GCA_023356535.1 Trichodesmium sp. MAG_R03
TTTCTACAAGGTCTCTCAAGTATCAAGTTACTTTTTATCATAATCACTTTTTCATGGGATTAAAAAATCTCACTCCTAATCAATGTCTGCGTTTCTTTGTCAAATTATTTGATTGTCATGTATTGGGCAACCCCCCTTGTTATAAAAGTAGTTCTCCTCTCAAAATAATTACTCGTGGCAGTTTCTATATTCTTGGTTTTCTTGGTGCTGTTCAAACAAGAATTAAATCTATTTGGGATGATGGGCAAATTTATACAAAGAAAGTCAAAAGTTAAAAGAAACTGTTAAATCAAAAATAACAACCATGAAAATATTAATAGCTAGCCATACCTATATTGTTGACCTTAATCGGGAAAAGTTACGTGCTTTAGCTAAAATTAAACCTGGCCTTGAAGTTACGGTTGTTGTACCTCAACGTTGGAATCCAAAAGGGGTACAAAGTCAAATAGTTGAAACCAAATTTGTTGATGAGGGTTCCTTTAAAGTAGTACCTATTTCTAATTATAGTCAAAATAATCAAGCTTTACTAACTTTCGGTCCTGATTTAATTAGTTTGCTCCGAAAGTTAAAACCAGATATTATTCAAGTAGAACAAGGTTCTAAAGCTTTAACTTATGCTCAGTTTATTACTTGTAATAAGCTTTTAGGACTAAAGGCTAAAAATCTATTTTTTACTTGGTGGAATTTGCCTTATAAACTCAAGTTTCCTATTTCTTTACTTGAGGCTTATAATCTCAAAAATACTAATGGAATTGTTGCTGGAAATAAAGATGGAGAAGATATATTGAGAGAGCGGGGTTACGAAGGACCTATAAAAGTAATGCCTCAGTTAGGAGTAGATGAAACTTTATTTAAACCAGAAACTCAGATAGAATTAAGAGATGATTTAGGGATTCAACCTAATAATTTTGTGGTGGGTTTTGTTGGTCGTTTTGTTGAAGAAAAAGGATTGTTAACTTTAGCTGAAGCTTTGGCAGGTTTACAGGAAAAAAATTGGAAATGGTTATTATTGGGTAGAGGTGAACTACAAGCAACTTTGTGGGAAACAGCAACAGAATTAGGAATTAAAGAACGTTTGATTGTGGTAGAAAGCGTGCCTCACGACCATGTACAAAAATATATTAATCTGATGAATACTTTAGTTTTGCCATCAAAAACTACTTATAAGTTTAAAACTTTAACTTCTATCGGCTGGAAAGAACAATTCGGTCATGTTTTAATTGAGGCAATGGCTTGTAGAGTTCCTGTAATAGGTTCTGACTCTGGGGAAATTCCTCATGTAATTGGGGATGCTGGTTTAGTTTTTCCAGAGGGAAATATTGAAGAATTAAGACATTGTTTAATGCAGTTAATGGAACAAAAAGAATTAGCTGAAAGTTTAGGGAAAAAAGGTTATGAAAAGGTAATGATTCAGTATACAAATAAAGCTTTAGCTAGGAAATTATTAAGTTTTTATCAGGAGTTGGTGTAGTTTGAAATTTGAAGAATAAAATTGTTTTGCTGGTATTTTGCCTGAGAAAGCTGTAACAAAGAGGCAGTTAGATAACCGATTACCAAAATTTTCTATCTACCCTGGGGATCAATTTAGGAAAAGCCTCAAAAGTATAAACTTTGAGAGCTTTTTGGTAATAGGACTTACCCAAAGAAAACCGGTTTCTGATTTGGCCTGGGTAAGTCTTGATCAAAAAAAGATTTAGAATAATTTCTGTTTATAAAAAAAATATTAACAGGATTTACGCAATGGCGCTAATTGTAGTGTCAATATCTTGAAAAAGACCAATTTATGCGCCATATATAGCGGTACTGCGTAAGATCTGATGAAATTATTAGCATTAAAGTTTCAAAATATATAATGTGTTATATCCGACTGTTATATTCAACATTTTGCAGATCTTCATATATCTTTATATATATTTACATTTTCCAAGAGACTTGTACGAAAAATCTTCGTTCTAGAACTCGATATCAATATAGTTTATCAAGAACTAATGTTTTATGAGAAAATAAGTTACAATTCTTTATAACAGGGGAAAATCGATGCCCATAGCTATAAGGCTTTCAGGGAGAGCATTCGGGGAAATAGATTAATAAAACTTATCAATTTAATGTTAAGAATTTATCAATTTAATGTTAAGAAGTGCGGAATGTTGGGTATATTTTATAATAAAGAGAAATTCCTTTACAATAGGCGAATTCATCTACAATAAAGAAGGAGAGACTATTTTGGATACAGCACCACTTCCAAACTCTTTGGGTTTATTTGCATTAGTATGTTATGTAATTACATTACTACCAACAATTTTGAGAATTGTTTTTCCCAGGACCAAAAAAACAGAATTTACTAAATTGTTGCTGAAATATCGTCGTCAAATAGGTGTGATTGCTTTTTTATTTGCTCTTGCTCATGGACTGTTGCTAGTGAACAAGAGGAACTTCGATTTTTTTGATCTTCAAACATATTGGATATATCTACAAGGAATCGTGCCTTTCATTATTTTTACACTATTAGCAATTACTTCTAATAACTGGAGCGTGAAAAAGATGAAAAAAAATTGGAAGAAACTACATGAACTGACTTATTTAGGAATGTTTCTTTTAATCTGGCACGTCACAGGCAAAATGTGGGGTCAGTGGAGTTATCTTACCCCATTAGCAATGTTAGGAATCACAGGTATAACACTTTTATTTATTATGAGAAAATTTATAGAGCGCAGATTATAGAGCGCAGAAAAAAATCAGCAAAAACTAAAGGTGCAAATTAAAACGTCTTTCTCTCAATAGCAAACAGTAATTTTAAAGTTTTTCCAAAAGGTTAGAAATGAACGAATTAAAATCTATACTGAACCCACCTAAGCTTGGGAAATATTTCACATTGATAACAGCAACTACTTTAGCAACTATTAGTGGACAGTGGTTGTGGCGATCGCTATCAATATCAACTAATAACTATATCCGGACATCAGAAGAAAAAATTCTACCCTTCCTGACTATTTCTGGACATAAAGGATGGGTTTATGAAGTTGCTATCAGTGCTGACGGAAAAACTTTAGCAAGCAGTAGCTATGTTGGCAAAATTAAGGTTTGGAACTTAACCAACGGTAAATTACTGTATACTATAAATGCTCATACAGATGCGATCGAATCTCTGGTTATGAGTCCGGATGGAAAATTTCTTGCTAGTGGTAGTTGGGATAACGACATTAAACTTTGGGATCTTACCAATGGAAATCTCATTCAGACTCTTGAAGGTCATAGTGATGATGTGAAAGCGATAGCCATGAGTGCTGATAGTCAGACTTTGGCAAGTGGTAGTTATGATGGTGTGATTAAGCTATGGAATCTCAAAACTGGCTCTGTTAAGATGAGCATTAAACATTCAGGACCTATAACTGCTCTGGCTTTTAGTCCAGATGGAGAAATGATTGCTAGTGGGTGTCAAAAAGGTCAAATCAAAACCTGGCAATTAAATACAGGTAAACAACTTCACTCCTTTGCAGCACATACAAACAAAATTTGGGCGATCGCTTTTAGTCCTGATGGCAAAATTCTTGCTAGTGGGAGTCAAGACCGGACAGTTAGGTTATGGCAGATAGAAAAAGGTCAACTTTTATCTACTTTAGAAGGCAATGATCAGGCAGTTTTATCTGTTGCTTTTAGTCCTGATGGCAAAACTCTTGCTACTAGTAGTTACGACAGCAAAATTCATCTGTGGGAGGTAGAGACAGAAGAGTTGCTGGAAACATTTATAGATCATTCTAAAGCTGTTTGGTCTTTAAAGTTTAGCCAGAATGGTCAAACTCTTGCTAGTGGCAGTGCTGATAGGACTATTAAATTGTGGTCTCTATCTAGTTTGAGTAGTAAACAGTTACAGAGTGCTACTCTCCCATCTGTTGTCAAAAAAGAAGCAGATCAAGCTGTAATCTCAGAGATTAGTGATATAGATAGGTTAGAGGAGTTAAATCAAAAGTTATATGACCAAATTGATCAAAGTTGGCAACGGACTCCAACTTGGTATGAGGATTTAGTGTTTCAGATGAGAGTTAATGTTGACGGTGTTATTGTTAGTTTAGAACCTATGAATCAACCAGCTAGAGATTACGTTCAACAGACGCCTTTACCGAAATTATTAAATAGTGTTCATTCTCAGGTTATGAGTCAGAAAAAATCTGTTGCACTATTTAGGGTAGTGATGACACCAACAGGGGTACTTGAGGTTAGTCCTTCGAGGGGTTGGTTGCAGTAGATTAAATTTGAAGCAGAGTAACTCAATATTCGTCCCTAAAATAAATCGAGCTGAAAAAGTCTTTTTAAGGAGCAGGGAACTAACCCCTAATTTCAATAAAAAAGGCTAATATCTTTATTTGTTAATGCTTTCACTGCTAATTTTACTAAAATGGAGATACATTTATCGCGGGCAAGATACCCGTACTGGGAACGTTGAATTTTTAATATCTGTACTTCGTATACTGGGAATTTGGTGTATATTTAATCAGCAAGCCCTAAATATCTGGAGAAAGTTTTTTGATCACTAATGCTCCGGACATGATCAGGACTTACGCAAAGGTACTATATCAGAACTGACACAAGGGCACTATATATAGAGCCTTGGTGCGTTACGAAGTGCGCAATTCAAGTCGCGAAGTAAAACACACCCGACTAATAGCGTTCATGCGTAAGTCCTAATGATATAAGTCCTGATATTGTTAGGAATTCTGGGGGAGTTGGCTACTAGAAAGCCTGTTGTTGGCACCTGTAAAAGCGATCGCCAAACCCATCATTGAGTTTTGAACTTTTGCTGGGTAGCAGTTTAGTTTGAAAGCTGATCATGTCTGAGTTGAAGCATTACCTGTTGTCTGCTTTTATTTCTGGGATGCTCGACTATCTCTGACCTCTAAACAACACTCTACCTGGCAATACTTCCCCTTGAATTTTTGTATAAACCCGCAAACAAGCTAAAACTTCCCCTGAAGTCCCTCCACTATCAAGTTCTAAATCATCTTTGGAACGATTGAGAATATCAGCATAAGACCCCCATAAAGGACGAAATTCAACTTTATGACCAGCTTTTTCCGCTCGAGTTTTTATAGATACAGTTAGTATATCCCGGCATTTCTTTTGTAATTTTCCCCACCAAGAAGAACGATCAACTGGTGGTACATACACTAAAGAATGAATTGCTTCATCCAAGTCTATTCTAGCATGCAGAATTTTCAATATATCGCCACTCTTCTCTATAGTTACTGCTTGCTGGAAACGGTCGAGCAAAGTATTAATATACTTAGACTTTTGGTCTAGATCCAAACTCAAGCGCCTCACACCAAAGCGATCAACTGTCTTGAAAGCATGATATATCTGAGGGTCGAGTTCAATAAATTTAATATATAAAGAAATAACTTTTGCGAAAAATAATAGTTCACCTTGTAAATTTTTCTGTGTCAGTTGTGGGTCTAATTTTTCCTGAGTTGATAAGCATAAACCTTTAGCTTCCAATTTACCTGTGAGACCTGGATACACTATTTTATCTTTGGTAAAAGGCAATAGTATGAGCGATCGCTCGTTTTTCTCACCTCCCACCTCAAAAGCTAACTCGAAAGCTCGCTTTCGCCACCTATTTGCCTTTAATTCTGGAAGTCGCAGTAGCAGAAATTGTACCTCCTGCCACAAATCAGAATCATTGTGGCTATTCAGCTCAACTGAACCGACATACTCTGATAATTTGTTGTCAGCAACCAAAGCTTCCCGCAGATGAATTAGTTTCAGTTTATTCTCAGAGGAAGATGTTATAGGTTCAAATGGATCGTCTTCTAGTGAAGAGTTAGTTTCTTGAGTTTTGTCCTCCTTTTTTGGTATGGGTTCAAATGAAGGTTCCAAAAGTGAATTTACTTCATTCTCAGACGGCGATGATATTGGTTCAAACGGATCATCTAACCCCGAATCTTTTGCTAGTGAGGAATTAGTTTCTTGAATTTTCTCTTCATTTATTGGTGTGGGTTCTAATGAAGGTTCCAAAAGTGAATCAAGCTCCTTCAGTAATGCTTGACATTCTTGAAATCCTGGGTCTGTTGTGTATTTAGCGATCGCTTCTTTTAGTTGAGCTTCCACTCCTCGCAAACTCAAACGCAGTACCAAGGCTAAGTCCGAATCTTTTTGATTTAATAAATTTCTCAAGTGTTCCATAACAACATTTTCTCTACAACTGTTGACTAGAGTTATTTTTCCTATTCTGTAAGGATACCCTACTATTCCCTACTCTCTCTTTTGCAAAAGGCAGGAGACAGAATGGTTAGAAGGATTTGGACAAAGTGGTTTTTCATGGTTTGGATTTGCTATTATATAGCTGTAGTTATAACTTACAGTTTGGGTTTCTAAATAATGGTCTCCAACAGGCGCTGACAACTGAATCTAATGTGTTCCCGAAAATGGATTCCGCTTTTCTTCTATATCATCTGGTTGATATTGTAACTCATCTTCAAAAACATATCCTTCCTGTTTTAAACATTCCCAATTGTTCGATTTCCAATAGGGAATTGTTCCCACATGTAATCGTAAAATACCTTTGTTATCCAAACTCACATAATACTCACAAGGATATTCAGTTTTAGTATCAGGTTGCAATTTTCCAATTAGTTCCCATTTATCAATATTTGGGTTGCGGAACTGGAAATAAAAACTATATTCTCCACTCAAAGGAACTGGAGGTAAAGCTTCACTAATAATTCCTATTTCTTCAGAATTATTATCACCATCATATTGAAAAACTTCCTGAGTATAATCTTTCTCCATATCAAATACAAGTGTATGAGCATCTGTTGTCATAGCTGTTGCAGACTCAGCTACATTCACAGCAATATCGCACATCACTTTACCATCAGAAATTAATGGAGAAATTTTGATAATTTCTGCAGCGTTAAGACTAAAAACATGATCAGGAAGAGAAATTAAGTAGTGGGGTTTACCTTTACAAAACAATAACTTAATATTTAATTCTTGGTCTATTTCAAATTCAACTTTGATGTTTCTGTTAAATTCCTCTCCTGTCATGTTCAGTTTTGTTGCCAATTCTTGAGCATCATAACTACCCCAAAATTGTTCTTCCTTATCTTCAAAATCTTTTCGGTATATCAAAATTGATAATTGCGCTCCATAAGATTCTTTGCTGCGTACTCTCGCTACTGACTCTTTGGGGTCAAGTTGATAAAGTGGTTGACCTGCTTTAAAAATAGTTAAGAACTGCCCATCTTGAGTTCTAAGAGTAAAAGAACATGGCAAAAAATAAAGCAAATTTTTGATATCAATGTAAAGTTGGTTTGCTCCAGTTCTCAGCAAATCCTTAGAATATTCTGGAGCAAAAATCAATCGTCGTAGCTTTTCAGCATAACAGGCTCCTGCCGAAGTTGCTAACTTAGTATATTCTGAGACAAAAGTAATTTTTTCTGAGTTCCAGACAAAACGGTCTGATTTAAACTTATTAAATTCTTGATAAAGTTTCTCTTCCACTAAATAAAGATTGCAGGTTTTTCCCGACAAAATCAACCAATCTAATTGTTCCCTATCAGCAAAATTTTGAGATTCTTCTTGTCTTGATAAACCACTTTCTACTAACCCTTTAGCAATACTAATTGCTTCCTTAATTACACGTTTAGCAGCTTTTTCTAACTGGCTCAAAGTCAAACTTACACTCAAGTTATTAACTACTTGACTTTGTAGTTGTAAATCACTTTGCGCCAACAATTCAGTTATTTTTTGTCCCTCTAATACAAAAGTAGGTTCAACAAATTCATCTGTATGACGCTTGCTCAATATTGATTTTTTAGCCTCTTCTGCATATTCCCAAAGAGTATAAAATGTTTGCTGAGAAGCAGGTGAATTTGTATTTTTCCAGCGAGTTGGTAACACTTTCTCCGCAATATTCAAAGTATCCTTATAAGCAGCATCAGTTTCAGGATAGTCCTTATCCATAAAAGCTAATAAATTACCACTTTGAAACTTCTTTTCATCGTCCAGGAATTTTTCATCTAAGTCATCTAGCTGAATTTTAAACATATCTGATTGAATATTTCCTTCTTGTACTGCCGTCAGCAAACAATCAGCAATAGCTACCTTCAGCAAGCGAAATATTTCCAGGGTAATTAGCTCCCCACCCAAATGTAAATGACCAGAAGAACCTAAAATTTGGGGAGTCAGTTTATAGTAACGCCCTCCATATCCTCGTTCTTCACCATCCTTGAAAACTTCCACTTCTTCAAGTGTGAAGTGAATTAAAGCTAAATCAGTAGTTCCCCCACCAATATCTAAGACTAAAACATTTTGCGTCCATTGGTTTCCACGGCGGCGACACCTAGTTTTAAAAGATTCAATTCCTACATTCAAGTCTCCACCAAACTCTCGCCATAGGAAAAAGATGGCTATAGATACAGCTTCATCATAAGCAATCTCCACATTATCAATACCCAGTTTTTCCACTAGCTCTTTGACTTCCTGGCGCACTCTTGGAGGAGCTATAGTCGGATAGGTTATAACTGCTTTATTGAAATGACCTTGGGCACATCGTTCTTGGTTGCGATCGCGATAGTCTGAAGTTAATTGAATTAGATGATTAAAAGCAGCTTGCACTAGTTTTTCTACTCTGACCGTCTTATTGTTGCCATTTAAAGTAACCTCAATTGACCGCGATCTGGGTTGACCTAGATACCGTTTGGGTGAGTGGTGAAATTTGCCTGTTATATCTTGGTTTTGAGCAATAGCATTTAATCTATTTTGTCTAGCTCGTTCTCCCAGAATTACTTTAACTGCATCAGATTCAAGACCTTCTATTTCTAATTCGCTAGGAATTTCACTCAGTTTGCGAATTTCATCAAGTTCTACTGGAATTAAACTTTGCCACTCTAAGGGTGGAACACGAAAGACTTCATGATAAATACGGTTAAGTTCCTTACTAGCAGAACGGCGAAACCAGTCTCGACATTGGTATAGACCAAGTTCTATTAGGCGAATAGCTTCTAATAAGTATACACTATTTGTTCCTAAAAATATTTGGTCTCCTAAATTACTTTGGCTGGTATTGTTTAGATTTGGTAATTCTTTGCTAATTTCTACAATTAACTTTTTCCACTCATTTTTCCACTCTTGTGTAACTACACCTGGCTTAGTATCTATTGGTTTTTCATTTAACCACTTAGCTAAACTTTCCCGCAATTTCTTTTCTTGTTCTCTTGGTAAACTATTTGGAGGTACAGTGACTTTAGGATCGAATAGGGTAACACTTGTATTGCTTGTCCCAAAATCAATGGCAAACCAACCTGGATAAAGAATTAGTGATGTTTGAGGAGTTGGCGAAGGTGATGGAGTCCCAATAGCTGAAAGTTCGGGGTTTGGGATGACTGAAGGTTCGGGGGTTGGGATGCTTGAAAGCTCCGGGGTTGGGATAACTGAAGCTGATGGAGTTGCGTTTTGGAAGTTGGAGACAATTTGGCACTCAGCTATAGATTTTTGGCGTTCTAAAAGATTAGGACTACCTTCAGCATCAGAGTCAAAATATTCGACTTCTACTGTTAAAGTACAGCTAATATCTTGAGGTAAAGGTTCCTCTAACTGGCAATTATGTTGTCTTAATCTTCGAGGTATTGAAAGTTGAATTGGTTTAGTGGAGATAACTTCTCTATAAGCAGATTGAATCTTTGCGGCTAGTTCTGGTGGTTGACCTTCAACAAATATACTGACCCTGGAAATATGGGGAATATTATTACTTGAGGGAGTGAGTTCAATGATGGGCAGTTCTAATAATTGATCATTTGTTGATTTCACTTTCAAGAAATAATGAGTTAATAGTTCAATTTTTACAGGCATTATTTTTCTTCCTTTTGATCTTAACGTTGTCAGAAGACCCGCACTCTCCATTCCCTCTTTCAAAGGATAGATGAATGCCAATCAATATTGCGGTTTAACAGATACAGCGGATTTAATCAATAGGACTTACCCATGAACGCTATTGGTAAGGTCTCTATTGCAAAAGTGCCTATTCTCTGTTTCCTAAGAAAACCAATTATTTAACTTCAACTGATGCAATTTGCGATAGATTTTCTAACCAGGGTGGATTTTGAGTTTCTGATTCATCTGCTGCTACATATTTTAGCAATGCTTCTTTTTTTGAAAGCTCTTGTAAACGGGGAATTACTTCATCTAGAATCTCCTTCAAATTATCATTCACTTTCTTAGTTATTTTCCCTACATATTCTACTAGCTGTAGTTGCATACAGGAGTTATTAATTTCATTTCTTAATCTTAGCACGAGAATTTGATGGTTAAATGGTCTTTGCGGAATCCCATCTTTTTTATTCGGGTCCCAGTCAAACACTTGACATTTTTCATGTTTGTTGTCTGCGCGAGCTAGAGGAAATATGCTATCAGGAACTATGGTTGAACTAGTGTCCTCAAGCTGACTTCTTTGAAGAATACCCTGTTTCCACCATTGGTTGGGATCGTCAACACGGGAAAGAGTTTTTAAAAGTCTGGCCTCTGCCCTACCAAATTTATCCCTGATTTCTTGTGTCATTTCAGGGCGCAAAATTTCCCGAAGTTTGTACCGTTGAGGTTCTAGTTCTCTAGACAATTTGGTTAATAGTTCTGTGACTGCTGTTTTGATGCGATCGCGAGCAAACTTCTCTAGTTCTTCAACACTCTTTTGAAAAGTCGACTCAAAATCTTCACTTTTAGTGGGAGTCTGGTTATCTCCATCTTCTTCATCATCACCAAAAATATCTCTGACTACGCTATCTCCTAAAGGTACAGTTATAGACACTATCCCATTCTTGGTATTATTAAAAAGTAAATTCCACTCATTCCATTCAAAGAATACTTTATTAGTTACTTCTTCTTTGACTACCTGACTAATCTCATCTTGTAGTGTTTTCTTATCTAAATCTGTTCTCAAACGAGTGTAGACATTGTATAGTTCTTCAATGGTTTGACGCAGTTCAATAAAAGCTTGACTATCAGAAGTTGGTATATATTCAGGAATTGCCTCTAATATTCCTTTAAGTTCATTCTGCTGTTGCTGGCAAATATGAGCTTGACGACGAGTATCTTCTTCTAGTTGTTTGAGACCGTAAGCTTTTACATGGTCTATAATTAGCGATCGCAACCTTCTCACACCCCCATCATATACAAAATCACTGAGTTGTCGCTGTAAAATTCCTGTGGAACGAGAATCCAACATTTCACTCAACTTTTCCCATTTGGGAGCTATGTCATCCTGATATTTTTTGAGTTCGAGCAAAAATTCTGGAGAACACACTTCCAAAGTAGTCGAAAGTTTTGACAATTCCTTCAAAGCTGACATTTGCGACAGTAGTACAACTCTCTCTGGTTGAGTAGTCAAACCTCTAGCACCTGTCATCGTCAACTTAAGAACCTTCAATTCTTCTAGTACATCCTTTTCTTGGAGTAGTGCCAATTCCTCAGCTAAATCTTCAAGAGTTTCCTTATCTTTCTCTGTTAATGGTAATTGGTTAAAACGACCTACTCCCACTAAAATCCTATCTTTGAGGTCTTGTTCTCCTCGGTCTTGTTCCATCATAGTGCGAATTTTATCTGCAGTCTCTCCCCCAGGACGCTGACCATTCAACACAAGCAGAATTGTTTGAACTTCTTTCAGTTCCCGCAGAGACAGGAAAGCATCTCTCACCCCAGAATCAGCTGCTCCCAGTCCAGGAAAATCTAGCAAAACAAACTCTTGAGTTTCTCCCAGAGCAGACAAGTTCCAGATTTGTCTTGATACTTTAACTTTTACATCCACCCGACGAATTAAAGAAAAACTGTTTTGTAGGTCTTGAGCTGATGGTAGGGCAGGATTTTGCCAAGGTTGAGGAGAAATGACTAAGTCTTGAAAGTTAAGTTGCAGAATATCCATTGGTGGGTCTCCTAATCTTAATCCATCTTTTGCTGTGGCCATATTAACTTGATAGAGGCCATCGCAGATATTTTGGCCATATACTCTGTAGGCCAGCAAGAACCCCACCAGTTCTCGCAGCAAAGAACGTAATTCTTTGTTTTGGGTCATGCCCCAAGTTTGTCTACACCATCCCAGGATACCGTTAATATCTATATTTGTAGCAGTCAAGCTTTTGAGGGTATCTGAAGATTGTTGGGCTCTCTGAGCTGCTACTTGAAGCATATAATCTAGACATTCTTTGACCTCATCATGGGACAAATATTTAATGGTAAATTCCCCAAATTCTGTCTTGTGTAAGTCTTCTGTCTGAAGTGGTTTGAGGTGAATAGCTGTAACATTTCCCGTGGTGGGAATTTGACTTATTGGTAAAGCATCTGCGTATCCAATTAAGCTTCCGAGTAATAAGGTTTTACCACTGTTGAATTCTCCCATTACACCAATTTTTACTGGTGAAGATGCAAGTTCAATAGTTTTTCGAGCTGCTTGTTCAAGTTTTTGTAAATTGTTGTTAAGCTCTAGGGGTATCCAGTCTGGCAGGGATTTTTGTTGGGATAATAAATTTATCCTTTGGATAATCAACTCTCCATATTCTTTGAGTCGATGCAGTTGTTCTTGTACCATTGAATAATTTTTTTGACATATTGCAATACTATTGTCTACCAATTGTACAGAAATCACAACTATCCTAATATCAGGACTTACCCAAGAGAATCCACAAATTGAATTGTTTCGTCAATGTTTCTTGTTAAAAATATGGCTAATTAATAAGACTTAATATAATACTGAATATAAAAAACTACTTTGTCTAAATGGTTCTAAGCCTCCTGCATTCTACCTTTTAATTAATATTGATCCCTCAAAGCTTTTTTTTAGCCAAAATTTGCGCTACTTTTTTGACCATCGGGTCAATTTCAATAGTGAAATATTGCCCAATTTCTTTTTCTACTAAGTTAGTTAAATTCACAGTTTCTGGATAAATATCAAACAATAGAGAGGATTTTCCTATATCCCTAATTATTAACAGCACTCCATCTAAACAAACCTGGTCTTTAATATCTAAATACTGAAAAAATTAACTCTCCCAATTCACTTCAATTTTTATTCCACCTCCTGATAAATTTTCTCTAGAAATTAACTGACAATATCCTGAAGGTAAGCCGTAAAATAAGGGTCCTGAAATTTCTTCTCCTAAACGAATAGACCTTTCTAAATTAAATTTTTTTTGCCCTTGATATTGTGTAGCTAATTTTGTTGCAGCTAGATAAAATTTGAGGAGATAATACTTTCCTTGTGTTTCTTTGCCTAAAATTGTTAATGCTCTTCCATTAAGAGTAAGATTAGATTTAATTTCCACTTCAGCATATAAAGTAGGAGAGACATCAATAATTAATTCACATCCGGAACCTTGTGGGTTAATTTGATAAATTTTTCCTGTTTGTTGAATAATTCCGGTAAACATTCTATTAATTAATAATTTTTAACTGATAACTATAATTTAGAATAAGGCTACCCTCCACGATCACTTAACTAGGGTCTGCTGAAAAAATATTTTTAAGAAGCAGGGGAGTAGGTAGGGACTTTGTATGCAACGTTACAAGGACAGAGAGTGTATAGAGAAGGTAGTCGGAGCATTTAGGGCGCGGGCATTGGTAAATCCTGAAATTTAGTCATAGATTACTTTTGATTTTTGATTTTTGACTTGCGCTATGTAAGAATAATTAATGTAGCCTAAGTTACAGCTTTTTCGGCCATCATAAGGTGGGCCTATACAAGCAAGATGCTTGCACTATATGATTTTCACCATTTATCCTCTACATCATTTGTCCGAAATCTGCTGTAATGAAATTGGTCTAAACTAGAATTCTTAAAAAAATTGGAAAACTTTATTGATTGTTCTTAACTGAACGTAAGCTATTAAAGATTTAAACTGCATATTTCACAAGCTGAATCTCTTGAGAACCTTACAGTTTTCTCGAAATTTAGATACTGATATCAAATCCGCTTTAGTGAGAGGGTATTTTTTAAAGTTACAGCCTTTACTAAATAACTGAATTAGGGGATGGGAAAAGCCTACTTTTATACCCGGTCTACCCAGATTTAGTATAAACAGCTTATTGAGAATATATAGCATTATTTCGGAAAACTGTTATAATGCTGAATGTATTAAGACAAAAAAACGACTACCACGGAGGTAAAAATGTCTAAGATAGGTCTTTTTCTTGGCAGTACAACAGGTAAAACTGAAGAAGCTGCAGATATGATTCAGAAAGAATTTGGTGGTGACGAGGTAGTTACTATCCATAATATATCCGATGCAAGCCCTGACGATTTTGAGGGTTATAATAATATAATTATTGGCTGTCCTACTTGGGATGTTGGTGAACTACAAAGTGACTGGGATGGTTTCTATAATGATGAACTAGATAATGTTGATTTCGAAGGCAAAAAAGTTGCCTATTTTGGTACAGGTGATCAAATAGGATATGCTGATAATTTTCAAGATGCCATGGGTATTTTGGAGGAAAAAATCACTGATCTTAAAGGTACTACCATTGGGAACTGGCCTACAGATGGTTATGAGCATGAGGACTCCAAAGCAGTCAAAAATGGCAAGTTTGTAGGTTTAGCTCTGGATGAGGATAATCAACCTGAGTTAACAGAAAAACGGATCAAAGACTGGGTAAAGCAACTGAAAACAGAATTTGGGGTTTAGCTAAATCGTCGAGAAGCTTCACGCCATAATCTTTGATTTGGGGTGAGATGAATAGACGGTCAATCAGTGGGGCTCGATGTCCTATTGATTGACAATACTTAGGTTTTAGGTTTTAGGTTTTAGGTTTTAGGGTTTAGGTTTTAGGTTTTAGGTTTTAGGTTTTAGGTTTTAGGTTTTAGGTTTTAGGTTTTAGGTTGTAGGTTTTAG
>JAKQYF010000136.1 GCA_023356535.1 Trichodesmium sp. MAG_R03
ATAGATGGGAGATGAATATTTATTTGTCCATAAATATTCTGTCTGCTTTTTCGGCCATATTTGTAAAGACTTTCTTGATAGCATCTAACCGTTTTGAGTCACTGCCAGAGATTTCGGGAATTACCCAGGTGGCTTTGAGCAGAGATAAACCATAATTGTACACAAACCTAGAAAAGCCAGCACAGCCAGCAAAAAAGCTCTTTTTTCTCTGAAAATATCTAATGAGAATTGATGAACCTCCAGATTTCCTGTACAGAGACCTTTTAGTACAATACTCCTGACCAATACTTGTGGATCATATTTTATTCTCATTCCTTAATTTTAGAAAAAATGACGTGATAGCTGATTAGAAAAGGCTTTTAGATCCCTAACCCAAAATACCTAGGGTGGAGAATAAAAACTCCAATTTTAGAAAAAATGACGTGATAACTGATTAGAAAAGGCTTTTAGATCCCTAACCCAAAATACCTAGGGTGAAGAATAAAAACTCCATAAGTTTAGGTGTGAGTCTCCTAAGCTAATACTCATTTAAAATGCCTATTAGTAAACTATAATTTAGAATTTAGAGTTTAGAAAGTTTTTTTCTCTGAACAAGGCATACAATAATAAGTCGTTTAAATGCACAAAAGCTTACTCCTTAAAAAGACTTTTTCAACAAACCCTAATTACTACTTATAAAACGTAACTTCAAAAACAAGGTAAGTAGTAAGCACCTACAAATAATTATTTAGATAAATAATGTTAACACAGTAATAATTTCAGCTTCTAAAATGTGTAATTAATTTTGTTTGCCTACTTATCAATTAATCTGTAAGGGAGAATTTTTGATAGATTTTTATTTTGTATTTCTGGGTTTATAGCAATAAATATTGCCCAGTAATTGTGGGAGATATTGTCTGTTTTACTTTTATATGAGTTATATTTTAACTTGATCCCTATCAAGTTTTTCCTAATAATGTATTAATTAATACATTATTAGGAATGTAATTTCACACAAATGTGTATCTATATAAAGAAATTATAAAAATAATATAAATTTTATCGAATTGATAGAAATATTCAGAACCATAATGTAACAATAGATTTAATTAGCTCAAACCATGAGTTTCTTAAAAATCAAAATAATTAAAATCAATTTAATTAAATTATAGGAAAAGTTTTTATGAAATCTATTGTAGCTTGTCGTCATTGTCGATACTATTCACCAGAGGGAAGACGTGGTGGTGTTTGCCAAAAGTTAATGGCAGTAGTTGAAAGTAACTGGAAAGCCTGTTCATTAGCTCTGTCTCCTTTTGCTCCATCCTGGGAACATCTGGATAGTACGGTTATGTGGAATCAAAAAACTGATCAAACATTAGAAGTAGTTTTACCCCTTCAACGTACTGCTAATAACATTCATCAAATAACTAATACAGTTGGCTCTGTTTTTTTTAAACAAGAAATTTAAGTACAGATGTGAAGAAATTTAGTCTAAAAGCTGAGGATAAATCTTAGACAAATTGAGCTAAGGTTACCAAAAAAACAGACAAGAGAGCCGCTATAGGACAGCGGCTTTTTTGTGTTTAATTGTGGGATTTATTTGGCAGGTTAATTATAGACAGCGCTTTTCAAATTGATGAACTATATCGCCATAATTACAGCAGATTTCGGGCAAGTGATGTACAGGGTAAATGATGAAAATCATATAGTGCGGGCATCTTGCCCGCGTGGGTGTACCTTCTAACAACGGAAAACGCTGTAAAATCTTGTAGGGACGTTGCATGCAACGTCCCTACAATTGTGATGAAAACTGCTATCAATTATGATAAATAATACCAATTACCAGAAACTTTGCTATATTTGAATTTTATATTTATAAATATTATTAGTTCAAGCAAATGCTTCATATTTGGTAACTTCAGTTATGAAGAAAAGCAATTTTGCCAGGTTCCAAGTATAGTAAGACTTTTGATAAATGGTATAATACTATTTTTGGACTACTTAAAATTTACGCTTTTCCGGACAGAAAATATCAAGGTAGCCAAGGATATTTACGAAAATTTGGACGCCGTTTTTCTAAAAACGCATTTTTACCTTCAGCCCCTTCCTCTGTCATATAGTAAAGAAGAGTAGCATTACCCGCCAATTCTTGTAGGCCAGCTTGTCCATCACAATCAGCATTAAAGGCTGCTTTGAGACAACGAATGGCGATCGGGCTTTTTGCCAAAATTTCAAATGCCCACTTAATGCCTTCCGTTTCTAGCTCCTCCACTGGTACAACACAATTAACCAAGCCCATGTCCCAAGCTTGTTCAGCTGTGTATTGCCGACAGAGAAACCAAATTTCTCGTGCTTTTTTCTGACCAACAATTCTTGCTAAATAACTGGCCCCAAACCCTCCATCAAAACTACCTACCCTAGGGCCAGTTTGGCCAAAAATTGCATTATCCGCGGCAATAGTTAGGTCACAAATAACATGCAAAACATGGCCTCCACCAATAGCATATCCAGCGACTAAAGCGATGACAACTTTAGGCATGGAACGAATTAACCGTTGTAAGTCCAAAACATTTAACCGTGGCACTCCGGCCTCATCGACATAACCTGCTTTACCCCTTACGCTTTGGTCGCCGCCAGCACAGAAAGCATATTTACCATCTTTATAAGGTCCAGCACCTGTAAACAAAACTACTCCAATATTCGGGTCTTCACGAGCGTCAACAAAAGCATCGTAAAGTTCAAATACAGTTTTAGGGCGAAAAGCATTACGTTTGTGGGGACGATTAATAGTTATTTTTGCAATTCCATCCGTTTTGTGGTAAAGAATATCGCTATAGTCTTTGACAACTTGCCATTCTATTTGTAAAGGCTGATTACTCATAATCTCTGATCTTTAAATACTGTTGCTGAACTAATATACAGAATGATTGACCATCCAAGTTATCTAGTCCATAAAAAATGGATGAATCGGGTATTAGAACTGGCCAAAATTGCTGGTGATGCTGGAGAGGTCCCAGTAGGTGCCGTGATAATTAACTCAGATGGTGAGTTAATTGCAGAAGCTCAAAACCGACGGGAGCGAGATTTTGACCCTACTGGTCATGCAGAAATATTGGCTTTGCGACAAGCGGGAAGAATTTTGCAGAATTGGCACTTAAATCAATGTACTCTTTACGTTAATCTCGAACCTTGTCCAATGTGTAGTGGGGCAATATTGCAGGCAAGAATAGGTTTATTGGTCTACGGAGCGGACGATCCGAAAACTGGCACAGTTCGCACTGTGGCTAATTTTCCAGATAGTGTTTTTTCTAATCATCGTTTGTCTGTATTGGGGGGAATAATGGAAGGTGCTTGTCGTCAACAATTGCAGTCTTGGTTTGCTAAAGTTAGATAATAAGTACTTAAACACAGCTAAAAAGTTAGTATTTTAGGCACTCCCACGGGAAAAAAATCAAGGGAAAAATATATCTGACTCCTCCATTTCCCCTTCACGGTCTGGGTTAGGGGTGGGTACATTCCCTGTTCTTATGTAGGGAGGTTGCATGGAAGATCCCTATCTGCTCCTCTCCTGGGAGTAGTAGGGGGTCCCCTGCTTCTTAAAAAGATTTTTTCAGCAGATCCTACAGAGATAGCGATCGCATGCAATGATCTTTCATCAAGTCTTTCTCTTATTCCCATATCTGATCTCTAAATAATCGGGATTAATTCAGGAATTGATATAATCTTTCATGGAGGTAAGGTATTTTGGTTCCTAATACTCCGAAAAAAAATTTTAGAAATCAAGATATATGTTACCTCAGGTATTTTGTTTATGAAGTCAGTATCAAAAGATTTAATTCCTAATTTCCAGCCTAGTCAAATTGTTTGTTTGGAATATGGATATACTTGTTTATATGCGACAGTAATTCAGAACTTGGCAACACGAAAAATGTGTTGGGTTCGCCCTTTGTTGTTGAAAGTATTTGCTTCAGAAAGTAAGTATGAAAATTATCAAAATAATTCCGAAAAATTTACTATTTGGGATTTGCGAGAGGGTGCAGATTTAGTATGGCCAATTTCTCTATTTAGAGAAGCTATTGATACAGAATTTATTCCTCTTTTAACTGAATTGGAATTGTTAGATAGCCAAGAGAAAGACCAGCAGGTTTCACATCAAAAATTACAACATTTTATTAGGAAGGTTTGGCAAGCTTATCCTGATGTTTTTCCTGTAGTGGAAAGTTAATATATGAAAGGAAATTAAAATTTATTGATATGATTTCTTTCTTTTTTGGTATTGCTCTCTTTATTCGGTTAAATCAACAAGGTCTTCACGTTCTATATAGTCTAATGCACTTTTTAAATTATTAAGCTGGTTGCGTTGTCGTAGCCATTCCAAAATTTCCTGGCATTCATATCCTTGTTGAAAGCGATCGCGATCGTACTTTGGAATTTCAAAATAGTCTGCTAAATCTAACCAGCTTTTGCCCAAACGACGACAAAACTTAATTTTAGCTTTTCCTGAAAAACTTGTTGTTTGGATACTTTTCTTTGTCGGTTCCCCTCCAGAGAAGGTAAATATTTTGTGACAAACTTTTTTAACCGAAAGATAAACCAAGTCATTTTTTCTAGGTTTAGCAATAGAACTGTGGTTTGCTGGAATAGCAACAGGTTTGACATCCTTAATTCCTGGGTTAGCGCTATCCTCATCCACAACCAAAACCTGACTCATAGGCTGAGTTTCATAGAATACCTGAGTTTTAATTCGCAATTTCTCAACATTTTGTCGATACCATTCATTCAGTTGCCGTAACTGAGGCGAATGCGCTCTTAATTCTTCAACATTCACCGTAGCTTTTGTCAAAACATTAATATTATCAATTAAACTAGCCAAATGAGAACCTTGATGGGGAGTAGACAAAAATACAATCCCTTGAGTCTGTTCGATAATAGCTTTTTTATCATCAAAATTTTGAGCAGTACGAATTAAATCTTTAACCACTAAACCACCCATACTGTGAGTCACAAATATCAGGGGGCGTTGGGGTCGGATGGTGGCGGCAGCTATATCGCCTATACCATGAACCTCCAGATATTCCAGTAAATTACTTGCCAAGTCAAAACGTGGCATTCCCTGACCAACATACCCAAAGCGAGGAGCATCATATCCAAAACTCCAGACATTAACATCTATTCCACTTGCCTGTAATTCTTCCCCTAACCAAAACGGCCAAAAGTCAACATTTTGAGGATCTTTTTTACTTTCAGGATGCCATGTACCCCAGGGATGACCAGCCAAACCATGGACAAAAACAATATCACCTCTAGGATGAGAATTTTTACAGTTAAATACCGGTGATAAACCGAGCATATTTTGTTCTGTCATCTTATTTTCAGTTTAAAAATAGATTTTACAGGACTTATGCAAACGCATTAATGGAATTGCAACAAAATATCACTAGAACATAGGCTAAAATACAGACGGATAAAGACTTTTACCTTGAAAAGGTATAAATTCCTGAATCAGCACAGATTCTTGCAATTTTTAGGGCATCGATGTAATTTCCTTGTCTAATTGTCTGACTTCCGACGATGCATACGCTTATAAGCAAATTTACCGTCGGTCACAAACCCAGCATCCACAGCATGACGAGCCGCTCCCCACAACACACTGCCTTCATATTTATACTCATAAACGGAAATATCTTCGTTGTATTGTCTAAAATTATTCTCTTTGTCTAGAAAAGCATCTTTAAAAATATCATATTTCTCTATAGGAATGGGTAGTCCACCTATATAAATTCCCCCTTTCGCTTCATAATTCAGTGCTAAATCCCCAGCTCTTGCTCCCATAATACTAATAAACATATCTAAAGCTGCATTCGCTACAGGATCTGAATGGTTAATTGCCCAATCAATAATAGGGAAGGGATTTGTGTTGTTTTGTGTTAAAAGTTCTCTTAATTCTCCTGATTCTTCTCCATAGAGATTTTTACTTTTTATAAACTCATAAATTCTAACTAAGCCTGGTTCTGATAGCACATATTCATAACTAATAACCTGTTGTCCTTCTTTTAATCTTTCTTCTAATAAATAATGCCAAAGTTCTGCCTCTGATTTGTTTCTTGGGGCAAATAGTGCGTGACCTCCTTGGCTACTGTTATGTGACAAAACTTTTTTCGTATAATCCCAATACCAATGTGCTTGGCCTAAGCCACCAGCTACTAGCATAATAGCTCGATCATCTTTAGGATCTGGTTCTTTCTTTCCTTGATAAATAACTTTCCATTCAGGTTCGTATTCTGGGAGAAAAATATCTTTGCCAATGGCTACCATATCATTAAGAAATGATACTCGTAGATCAGGATAGGGTAATTTATTTTTAAAGTCTAATTCATCAAAGGTAATCTTTAAATCTAAAGTATCACGAGAGATTGTTGCTTTTCGATTGTCTTTACTCCCCTCAATAGGACCGGCAATACCGAAACAAGCTCCCAAAATAAATTTTTCAATTCCTTCTCCATATTTATCTTCTTGACCATAATATACTTGTTCCAAAAAATCCTCAATAATCCCTTGTGTATTTAATCTTTTTTCTCCATTTTCTCCTTCTATTTCATATTTTTTAGTAGGAAACATCTCACTTTCAGCTATCAAGTCTTTGATAATAGTTTTCTTGCCATTGTATTCGTGAGAAAAAAGGGCCACTTTGCTTTCTCCTCCTATTTCTCCTGCTAAAATTGTCATAAAATAACCTAGATGTTAAATGATACTAATTACAATCTATAAAGATTTTCAAGACAAAATTGATGGTTGTTTAGTATTGCTTTGAATAAAACCAAAATTTTATATTCAATTAAAGTCTGGATCGTTTTCGAACGCTGTTTTGATATTAGGAAAAGTTCTTTCACACAAATTAACTAACTTGCCACGTGATACGCCGCTCTTACCAATATAAAAAACACCGTAATAATTACCACCAATCTCTAAAAATGCTCCTATGACTAAGCGTTCAGTAAAAGTATAAATCGAATACTCTAGCTCACCAGCTTTTGTTGCTTCAGCGAACTTCTGAAAAGCTTCTATAGTAGGGATTAAGGTGTCAAAATCTTCTACAGCTACACCTCCACTGCCTTTCCCTATAAGTCTTTCATATAAGGGTTCTGCTTCACTGACGAAATTATATCTGTGATCCACCACTTCTCCCTCTTTTAGATTAACTAAAATAATGGCTTTGATGTATGATTGATCGATTATATCCTTGAGTACATCATCTATGCTATCAGAGTTTTCAGGTTGATCAATCGTTTTTTGTTTTGGCATAATTGGTGATTTGACGATATTACTAGGTTTAGGTTTACTAGGTTTAGGTTTACTAGGTTGAGTTTTAATTGTAGTATCTAAGTTTAATAACTCAGAAATTTTTTTTACGTCAGCTTCAGTATCAATAAGATACTGATTTGGAAGCTGGTTAGAAAGAATCAAGTCTATAATATTTATTATTTTTGAGTTTAATTCACCTTCAGTGTTTTCTAATACTTTATTGACAATTATTAAAGGATTACGCTTAAACTTTTTAGTTAGTCTTAGCATATTCTGATGCAGTTGGTTCGTATTTTCTACCCACCCTAATTGACTTATTCTATTGCCAATTAAAAGTTTAAATTCATTTTCATCAACAAAGTTACCAAGATTAGGAGAATACATAATATTCTGATTAAACCAGTTTAGATCTTCTGAGTTCACTTCTACTATACCAACCTCAATAAAACGAATAATTTTTGTAGTTAAAGTTTGATTTTCACGAGTCCAAGAAATAATCTCCTCAAAAATTTGTTTATAATTATTAGGGAATTTATTTGTTATGATGATGTTATCTTTCTCAGAGCGTTCACTATTTAACCAGGCTATTAAGTTTTGACGATTAGGTTTTTGTAGATGAGTTAATTGTGTTAGGACCCAATTTTCATTAAGTATTTCCTGATAAATATTATTCGCAATTTTTAATTGCTTGTTTTCATGAATTTGATTATTTAATATAAATTTTAAAGCGGATAATTCCTCAACCTCTTGATTAAAAATTAATCCATTTTTGCTCCCTTTTAAGGCATAAAAGTAGGTTAACAAAAGCCAAAATACATCACAATTTTTATTGTTGAGTAATTTATTCTGAAGTGATTTGAAATAATTAAAAGATTCCCTAGATGGATTTTCCTGCCAATTATCTGTTACATGCATTCTCACAAAGTTGTTAAAAGATTTTCTGGCTTCTTGATTATTGTCATTGAGTAAAATTCTCCCTTGAGATTCAGTAATTGAGTTAACTAGCAATTTTAAGAGAGTATGATCTGGTTGACTCCATTCAAGGATTAAAGATATTAACCTCTCTAAATTATTAGTTTTAGTAGATAATGGTAAAAGAATTGAGGTTTTGGTGATTAAATCTGTAACCTCTTGTTTTGTTTCTTCTTTTAATTCATTATTAAATTGCCACTGACTTTTAACTAAGCTATTGATTTTATTTTTAATTTCTTGAGTAACAAAAGAGGAGTCAAATACTTCTTTATATAATTTGTTTGATACTTTCAATTCTTCTTCTGAAACAACTAAATCTAATCCTATTAGATATTCTAAGTCATTTGAATTAATATAAGTAGGATTCACTTGATCATTTTCGGTAAGGATTTGTTGATAAAGGAGCAATAAATATAGACTACGTTCATGATTAATGATTTTATCTCTAATTTCTTGTAAATGCTGGCCCTCTTCGTTTTCTTGCCAGCGATCGCTAAATTCTTCTACTACTTCATTAATAATTTTTTCTTCTTCACCTTCATTGATAAAATTATTATGTTGATCCAATAAATTACAAATAATATCAATACATTTAACATATTTAGGCTTGATTTGTTCAAGAATCTTCTTGATCATCATCTGAGGATTAATTGCTTTTTTATTTTTGTGTATATCTATTGCTAATTTAACTAATCGTTGCTCAAGAAACTCTGAGTCTGAATTGGAAGTCCGAATTTGACTTTTAACCAAAAACTTATGCTCTTCATCGGATAATTGTTGATTCGGTAAATGGCTTATGATGAATTCTAACTCTCCACCTGATAAGAGGCATTCTTCATTTTGAGTAATTAGCCATTTTCCTAGTTTTTCCCAATACCCTATCCCCAGAAGTTTTATCTTGTCTAAGCAGTCTAACCAATTGTCAATCCATTCCCGATGAAATATTTTTTCATAAATCGGACAATAAGCTTGAAGAAACCCTTGATTGTTAACAAAAACTAACCCTGATAAAATTAAATCATCCATTGTTTCTTTGTCTTGACCCAGAAGATTATCAGCTCTAACTTCTTCCGTTAATAAAATATCACGATACATCTTAAGTCTTTGGCCCGTTTCGTTATAATTTTTTAGTTCATTTGTTGTTTTACCATTGACTACTTTATGCATAATAATTCGTCTTTCTATCGTCGTAAAATGTTCAGGATCATCATTTTGCTTCCAGTTGGTTATCATATATTCAGTTTCTAAGTTTAATAAACACTCATACTCTTTATTTTCAGAAATTTTTTCTTCTACATGATCGATAATAAGTGACAGAAATTTTTGTGTTAAAAAAGGTTGTCCACCCGTTCTTTTAATAACTATTTCTATGACTTTTTCTGGATTTTCACATTTACTTTTTAATTCATTAGTAATCAAAACTTTTAAATTTTCAGGAACTTGATTATCTTGAGTTAGCTTAAAGCCTGTTAATTCAATTTTTTTACCTAAATTAAAAGACGTTATTTCTGGATTTGCTATTAAGTCTGATACTTTTGCAACTCCTACGAAACAAAAATTGAAAATGTTAGGTCTTGTTTTATCGTTCAGCAATCCTCGAATTTGTCTAAAAAAGTTATCTGTCGAAAAGGGAAAACTCTTAAAAACATCAATTTCATCAATAAACACTATAATTTTGATTTGATTGATAAATTTTTTAGATACATGGCTAAAAAATCTTTCAGGTTCAGAATCTGAAAATTTTTGATTCCATTCTTCAATAGAAGAAAAACCTAAATCTAAACCAAATGTTTTTAATTCACATTCTAGTCTTGTTATTAGTCTATCTAAAAATATCTGATAGAATCTCTTAATATTTTTAACCTGTTTTATGTCATCCCAATCTTCTTTGTGATCACCTTGCTCTTCATCTATACTAGGAAGTTCAAGATAAATACATACATATTTTTTAGTTAGCTCTTTTAAGGCTCGCATCAACAAACTAGATTTTCCAAATTTTCTAGGAGTCAAGATATAACATAAATAATCTTCCTCTAAATATTCGATAATTTTTTTATCAGCGTTTCTTTTGGCATAAATAGGAAAATCTATATCTAAGGTTGATTGAGCTTTATATGGATTCTTCATCATTAAAATATTCCTCAAAATACTCCTTAAAATTTTCATTATAGAAATTGTATTTAGAATAAAATCTCCTGTTATCTCTTCTGATCAAACCTAGAGAATTTAACTTAAAGTCTATCTCATCTAACTCTACTTGATTATTTACTCTTATTGCATTATTATTTAATATCTGACAAAAAGCTTCAACATATTGAGGATATTTTTGCAAATAAGGAAAAACTTCATGTTTAAAATAACTATTAAAGGGACTTGTTGATGTTGAAGCTTGTTCTAATAGGGATTGAATGTTACCTTCGTTATTATATAAATATTCAGTAGCTAATCTGATCAAATAGGGATGACCATCAACTAAATTTTTTAGATCTTTAGTTTCAGATTTCGTTAATTTAACTCCATAAATCTCAGCATATTTTGAGATTTCTGACTCATTCCAACTCAACAAATTAGGAACATAACCAATTCCCTTGAAAGGCGATCTATTGATTTCCCAACCTATATAAACATCTGTAGAATGGGCTAAGACTATTCTGAGATTTGCCCAAAGCTTTCCGTAATTAGTAGGAGCTTTTGATTCACGATGCCAACTAGCTATCATAGTACAGAAAGATTCTACAATACCTGTTTTTTCAAAAATAGTATCAACATTATCTATTGCTAATACAACAGGTCCTTGTAATGGCGACAATATTTCCTGATGAAAATAACGCTCTGTTGTGCCAATTATGTTCTTTTTATTTTGAGAAAAATATTGCTCAGTCTTATCTTCTTTTCCTAGTCTATCAGATACTGTTGAACACAGCCATTTACATAAACTGTAAAAATTAGTGATAATTTCGGGTTGAGCTTTAGCCTTATCACCATCTATAAAGACTTTCAAATATTGTTCGTCTTCCGCACTTTCAAGGATTCGATAAAGAAGTGAAGTTTTCCCCATTTTTCGAGGACCCTTAATCCTAATAAAAGCTGCAGGTTCTTTAATTTGACATTTACACATCTCCTCTAACTTAGGACATTCTATATAGTAAGGAGAATCAGGGGGTAATGCGTCATTAATAAATATTTTGTGGTCGGGAATAGGTAATGTTATTGGCTGTTGTAATTTTTGGCGATAAAATTGGTGATTCTTGTCAATATCTTCTTGTGTTTTTAATTGATTAATTAACTCTAAATAAAAATAGAAATAAGCATTTTGTCCATTGAATGCTTCCTCCTGTTTAAAAATATCTTGACTTTTGATAGCTTGATCATTGATAAACTGTCTGCGCAACTTGTCACCTTTGATCTCATCAGTTATTTTTGTTTTTTTTCTAACAGTTACTGGTGGGAGAGGTAACCCATTTTGCTCCAGAAACATCGCTAAATATTTTGCCTGACATCCCTGCCTATATTCATAACGTTGGCGAGCAGTATTGTATTTATGGGTTAGTCCAGTTAGGAAGAGGAAATTTTTACCCATTTTAGACAATACTTTAAATGCTAAAAATATAGTTTCATTACTCTCTGACTCTAGTTGATTATTTCTTTCATCCTTTAACTTGATCACAACATAATCATGTGGATAAACAAGAACTGGTATATTAAATCCATTAAGTAAAATGTCTAAAACTGTTCTCTTTGAAGATTCATTGCCTCTTCAGCTTGCTGTTGTCGCTCAAACCTACGATCAAGCTTGATCTTATCATAAATTTTTGGAATGTTGTCTAATCTTTTGATTCGATTGCTTTTATTAACATTAATCCATACTTCAAAAAATAGCTTTGAGAATGATATTAAAAAGTGACTTAACTCTTCGGAATTCATTGACATCAGTTTTTAGAGCTATAAATTATTATTACTCATAATACCATTTGTTAGCTAAATATACTGAACAAGGTCATAATTTGAGGAACATTGAAGAAATAAAGTCCTTATTAAATCTCAAATTTCAAACTTTTAAGAAAACTCAAGTTATAACCTAATAAAGTATAACTAGACAGTGCAAATTGAGAACTGTAGGTACTGTAATACCAATTTCATAAAATATTGCTACAATGGTTTTCCTTGCTGGTGGGAATTTAGAGATTAATACTGTAATGACCTTTTTTGAATTTGGTATAAGGCTTTTCCAGGAATACTTTTAATATTGAAAGCAAGTCGTTTTTTAGGAGAACTTTGTACTCTCGAGTAAATAAGGTTCTTCAAAAATTGGCTCGAGACTGATTACGAATGAGTAAAATCCCACATTCCGCACTTCTTAACATTAAATTGATAAGTTTTATTAATCTATCGCCCCGAATGCTTTCCCTGAAAGCTTTATAGCTATTGGTATCGATTTTCATTTTATAAAGAATTGTAACTAATTTTCTCATAAAAAATTATTTATTGATATTAATTTCTATAATTAAGGTTTTTCGTATAAGTCTCTTTGAAAATATAAATATATCAGGACTTACGCAAATTCACCTTGAAAACGCCATATGTAGGGGCAAGTGCTATTTGTCCTCACTGGATGTAGTGTCCGTGCGTAAGTCCTGTATATATAAAGATATATGAAGATCTGCGGAATGTCTGTAAAATAATAATCCTTCTAATAGGCTGATCTGACTCCTCATTTTTTATGCTTCGTTTTAAAGTCCGGATGTAGGTTAGAACAAAACATCGTTTACGAGCTAATTGACGAGCTGATCAGCTTCAGAAACTTCTGTATTGCTTACTTGGCAAGCTTGTAGCGATTTTTACTCGTTTACGAGCTAATTAACGAGCTGATCAGCTTCAGAAGCTTCTGTATTGCTTATTTGGTAAAGCTTGAGCGATTGATTGTTGTTCTTGATCTTTTGTACTTTAGCTGTCATGTGTACAAGAGTAGAACAATAAAAGGGCTAAAGTTATGAAAGTCTATGTAGATATTCTCATTATTGGCGGTGGAATTCAAAGTATCTTAATCCTTAAACAGTTAACAGAATTAGGTTATTCTGCCATCCTGTTAATAGATAATCAACTTGGCAGCGGTCAAACGTTAAACTCTCAAGTATCGATCTATAATAATATTAATAAAACTTGTATAAATAGAAAGAAATTAGTCAGAAAACTTCCTGAACCTATCAAAGATTTAATTTTTCAAGGTCACATTACAGGCTTTAAAGTCACTCATGATTTAGTTCAAGAAGTTCATGCTATCATCCATGGAAAAAAATATACTTTTGTCCAAAATTCTCTTGTTTTAACAGCAGGGCAAGGAAACCAATATCTTCCATATCAGCCTCTTCGACCTTATATAAAACAACTAAAAAAAGTGTTGTGGAAACTGTTACATTTATGTTTGGTAGATGCTTTAGGAGATTGGTTTTTATCACGATTTATTTAGTATTATGTCTGAATATATGACTAAGTCTAAGTCTAATAGACCTCAGGGTTTGGATAGCTAGGGATAAGAAAAACTTCCCTCGTTTAGTCACCTGCTATCTACTTTTTTGAGCACCTATCCATAAATTGCTCCAATAATTTAATATACTCAACCATTCCCTAGATAAAATATTACATCAGATGCTATAGTTAAAATATAAGATCAAAAATCAAAGTTTGCTAACAATCACATTTTCATATATCCATAAATAAAATGCTTACTAAAGACAAACAACAAACAAAACACAATTGGAAAAAAATCGCCAAACAATTTGAAGCAGTCGTTGGCAAAAAAGGCGTAGTTCAACGTAAAGAAGAATTATTAGTCTATGAATGTGACGGTCTACCTAGTTATCGTCAAAGACCTGCATTAGTAATATTACCCCGCACCACCGAACAAGTCTCGGAAGCAGTAAAAATATGTCATAATCTCAATATTCCTTGGCTTCCAAGAGGTGCAGGAACAGGTCTTTCTGGAGGTGCATTACCAATAGAAAACTGCGTTTTAATAGTCACCTCATTAATGAAAAAAATCCTGAAAATAGACCTAGAAAATCAACAAGTTGTTGTACAACCAGGCATTATTAATAACTGGGTGACACAAGCAGTTAGTGGAGCAGGTTTCTATTACGCCCCCGACCCTTCCAGTCAAATTATTTGTTCAATTGGTGGGAATATTGCTGAAAATTCCGGAGGCGTTCATTGTCTCAAATATGGAGTAACAACTAACCATGTTTTAGGATTAAAAATAGTTACTCCTGAAGGTTCAATACTTGACATTGGCGGACAAATTTCTGAGATGCCCGGTTATGACTTAACAGGTTTATTTGTAGGTTCCGAAGGTACTTTAGGAATAGCCACAGAAATTACTCTGAGAATACTTAAATCTCCCGAATCAGTCTGCGTACTTTTAGCAGGATTTCCTAGTATTGAAAATACTGGACAAACTGTGTCAGATATTATCAGCGCCGGCATAATTCCTGGAGGAATGGAAATTATGGATAATTTT
>JAKQYF010000137.1 GCA_023356535.1 Trichodesmium sp. MAG_R03
CCACCAGTTTTATAGTCTTTAAACATTGCTTCAATTCCCATTCTCTGACTATATATTTTTTTAATCTTTTCAGGAGATGATAAATTGGAGAGAATATACCATTTCTCTACAACAGATGTTTAACGATATTTCTGTTTTTTACAAGTAAATTATATGTTCCTACCTTCAAAATTTTGGTTATTTTTTGGTTCAATAATAGTTTAGTTTCACCGACATGTACTTTTAATTCTGAGACTTTACAATATTTTTTACCCCGTTTAATCATCATCGATTTTTTCTGTCTAAAAACAAAATATACATCAAGCTTCTGATATTTTTTCAACCAGTGAGATATAAAAATACTATGGAACTCTCTATCTGCTATTATTATAATTTTCTGACCTTTTAATAATCTTATAACTGGACGAATTACTGCTTTTTGTTCGGTTAAATTACTAGCTCCTTTATGAGTTAAAATTTTCCAATATAATGGTATTGCCCTCTTTTTCCAAGCTAAACTAATCATTAATATATTAGTATTTTGCCACTGAGTTCTATCTAAAATTAATACTAATTCTGAGGAAAAACTAAATAAATTTTCTCTGATTTTTTTAACTAAAGGAAACCAAAATAAAGCCAGGCTTAACTCTTTTAAAGTCAAAAACTTTTGTATATGTTTCCTCTTACTTTCTAATTTTATTGGTAGGGGAAAATAATTACTTAATTTTGATATCTGTACAGTTTTATGTACAGATATTAAGTATAATAATATTTGTAATGTTATTACTTGAGATGGACTCAATTTTTGCTTAATATGGCCTTGATCAAAGCCTAATATATTCACTTTTATTTATTTTTCTTGATAATTACTAACCCTTTTTTATCATATTTTTAACTATTTCCAAAACTTTTTAAATAAATAAATAATCAACTCAGATGGTGGACAAAAGTGAATTGGCGATCGCTACCTCCCAAATTCAAAATCCCATTCTTTTTAAATTGAATTATTATTCAACTTATTGTCTCAAATGATTACTGTATCTACCATTAAGCTTACTTGTCACCCCGTGAGGAAGTACAGACATTAAAAATTAAATGTTCCCAGTGCAGGCATCTTGCTCCCATGGGTGTACCTCAGCAAGTAGGAAGCAATCTATCCCAAACTTAATCCTGATCTTTTAGAACTATAGCAAATCGCTCTCACCTGAATCCTTACGTTTTAACTAATAAAGTCACCTTTCTTCTGTAACTCTCAGGAAAAAATGTATAATTTTTTTAGTAAAACTCCGCCTACATCTATCACCTAGGCGGAGTAATTGATAAAAAAACTAGCAAAAATAATACCAATTCCCAAAAATAATGCGATACTTCATCAATACTTCATTTATTAAGTAATAAGTAAGGTTCAGTAATGTTTTTCAGGATTATAGGCATTGAGCAAGAATATATTATTCGGTAAAACCCTAATATCCAAGAACATTTAAGGACATTTTTGGATTACTAATTACATCCTAACCTCAAGAACATATAGCAATACTTTTGACATTTAGTATCATTTAGTATCAGACTTATTTTCAAAAAATCCTATTAGAATCATCAAAATATTTCACCGTACTTTCAACATGGAATTATTCAACAAATTAAATTCTGAATCAACTGGATGGTAAGCCAAATCATCAAGAGCTATTTTCTCAATCAAACTACCTAATCTTAATGCTTTAAGAGCTTGTTCTCCCCCAACTGAAGGTTTATTTCCTCCACCTACACAATGAACAAAATGTTCTAATTCTGCATGAAGAGGTTCAATATTGCTCGTATAAACCTTTTCAATTAAGCCATCCTGACGATAAAGAACCTGACCATAATCTGTCACATAATCTGCCGTTGTTTGACGGTGAATCAGAATTTCACTGTTGAGAAAATCTGCTTCTGTCAAAGAATTTTTACAGTGAGCAACAATAGAACGAAGTTTTTTATGTGTCACCTTACTAGCAGTTAAAGTTGCCACAATACCATTAGCAAAACCAAGAGTAGCTGTAACATAATCTAAATTTCCCGAACTAGAAGCACTACTACCACTAGCACTGAGTTTCACAACTGGGGCAGGCACCAACTCTAGTAATAAATCAATATCATGGATCATTAAGTCCAATACTACAGACACATCATTAGCTCTATGAGAATAAGGACTCATCCGATGGGCTTCCAAGGCCAGTAACTCTTCAGTTTTCAGAACTTTACTGAGTTCTTGAAAAGCAGGATTAAACCTTTCTATATGACCCACCTGTAAAATTCGATTTGTTTTAGCAGCATTATTAACCAAAAACTCTGCCTCAGCAATACTGGCAGCGATCGGCTTTTCCATTAAAACATGAACTCCCGCCTTTAAGCAGGTCATTCCTACAGCATAATGCTGAAGAGTAGGCACAGCTACACAGACAGCATCAACATGAGGCAAAAGCTCTTGATACTCCTCAAAAAAACGAATTCCATACTTGCTAGCAGTATCTAGTCCCCTTTCAACATTGATATCTGCTACACCTACTAACTTAGTATCTTTGAGCAAACTTAGGACACGGGTATGATGCTGCCCCATATTACCGACCCCAATTACCCCTACACGAAGCAGTTTTGTTTGACCATTTTTGGTAAAATCTGTTGAATATACTGTTGACATTCTATTTAGCACTCCTAGATTTTCCTCAAGCACACTTTTTATTAGACTAAATAGGTTTGTTTTGTTTAGTCTTTGCAAATTTATCTTAATTTGCTAGCCGAGGCTAGTACTATGAAATTCTATTTAGGTTTTGCAATTTTATCGGAATGTCGATGATAATAATTTTTGGAGAGGAAACGAACAACATCTTATCCTAGCATATCTACCGGGACTGACACAAAAAAGCAGTAAAAAATAGGCTCAAATATAGACGGAAAGAGGCTTTGTATTGTGAATTTTACCAAAATAGCCAAATCCTTACTGTACAAAATTTTTGCTTTAATTGGTTGTTATACCAAATCCGGTTATAATAACAGGATTTACGCACGGGCACTACACGAGGGTGAGGGCGAATGCCATTCGCCCCTACATATGGCATTTTTAAGGTGAATTTGCGTAAGTCCTGTAGTTAACAGCTTAGAAGATTAGTAGTTGAAAAATTAAATTATTTCTATGAATACAATAGTAATTAAAATAGGTACTTCTAGCCTGACTAATTCAGAAACCGGAAATTTAGCCTTATCCACAATTTCTAGCTTAATTGAAACTATTATTAATCTACGTCAGCAGGGACATAAAATTGTTTTAGTATCTTCTGGAGCTGTTGGTGTAGGTTGCGATCTGTTAGGATTACCTGAAAAGCCCCGGAATATTTCCATGAAGCAAGCAATAGCAGCAATAGGTCAAGGACGACTGATGCGAATTTATGATGACTTGTTTTCATCTTTGCAACAGAAAATTGCCCAAATTTTATTAACGAAAAGTGAGCTGTCACGACGTAGTAGTTATGTCAATGCATACAATACATTTCAACAACTTTTCCGACTGGGCGTAGTCCCAATAGTCAATGAAAATGATACTACTGCTGTTGAAGAACTAAATTTTGGGGACAATGATACTCTCTCAGCTTTAGTTGCCAGTCTAATAGATGCTGATTGGTTATTTATACTAACTGATGTTGATGGATTATACTTAGCAGATCCCAGAAATAATCCAGATACTTTACCTATTAGCTCAGTAGAGCGAATGGAAGAACTTGAAGAACTTCAAGTTCAAGCTGGCAATTCTTTTAGTCGACGAGGAACTGGCGGAATGATTACAAAAATTGAGGCTGCTAAAATTGCTACCGCTGCTGGAGTCCGAACTGTAATTACTGATGGTCAAGTGCCTACTAATGTACAAAAAATCCTCAATGGAGAATCTATTGGCACTCAATTTGAACCTCAAGCACAACAAGTCAATGCTCGCAAAAATTGGATTGCCAATGTTTTAGTTCCAGCAGGCCAACTCTATCTAGACCAAGGTGCAGTTAAGGCCATTTATGAATCTGGTAAATCTTTATTAGCTGCTGGCATTACTCAAGTAGAAGGGCAGTTTAATTCATCGGATGCTGTAAAACTATGCAATGAAGAAGGTAAGGAAATAGCTAGGGGACTTGTGAACTACAGCAATGTTGAATTGCAAAAAATTCTAGGTTGTCGCTCAAAAAATATACCTGATATTTTGGGCTATGCGGGAGCTGAAACAGTTGTACATAGGAATAATCTTTTAATTACAAATTAAATCATTGTTTCTGGTGTAGCTATATCAGAACCAACAACTAGACTACCTATAGTACATTTTAATCCTGGTATTTGAGTAGTTTCTAAATGCCGATCTGAATACGACACTGAATTAGCAGGTTCTATTGTATCCCGAATCAGATTGGCTTCAGGACTTGGTTGTTGAGACATCCAATTTAGTCCACTTACTGCTCCAGCTATTAAAGTTGCATAACCTACATATAAGTAAGCTGGATGTAGATAAAATCCAAGGTCTTTATTGGACTGAGACCAAGATGGAATTAAACCTTGAAATGAATTGGAAATAGGTAACGCTGTTGCTAAAATTGCTCCATCAAATCCTAAAGCATTGCCAAGACGAAAGATGAATCCACGAAGATATACATCTTCTGGTAATTTTTCTGTCTCGCCTTTTTCTATTGCTTCTATATAATGAATTGGCACGAAGGTTTGTTTATGAATTTGTTTCATTGATAAACAACGCATTGTTCGTGCTTTTTGTAGTTTTTCTCCTAGTTCCTGTAGATATGTATTTCTTTTCTCAAGTGCTAAAGCTTCTTGTTCTACTTTTGTTGGCTTTTTTTTCCATTTTAGTGGATTATTTTTTGGCTCAAACTCTTGAGATGAATTATGGTTATTTTCCAAGAGATTCCTGTTTGTATTCTCAGAATTTCTAGATAGGATAATTGATTCATTTGAAGTTTCTAGTTCTATAGTAGTGGTTAGGTTTGTACTCATGTTTTTTGGAACCTGATTTTTATTTTTGGGGATTAATTTTTCCTGTTTTAAGTTTTTCAACAGAAGACGGTAAACTCGTATAGTTTGGATTTCCGCTTTGATATTAGTAGATAGCAATTGCTAACTATCTCGATCTATTTATATCTCATTCTCTGGGAATATATTCAGGAAAATTATCTCTAGATAAAAGTTTCAATTTCATGGTTATGGTTGTAGTTTTATTTTTACTTTTACTTTATATAGCAATCCTAAATCATTTATGAAAATCACTAGTTTTCTTGAAAATAGTTCCAACCCCCTGTTCCTTTTGCCTTCCTCATTCCCACCGCCCATCTTTTTCACAAATCAGATAGGATTGCTATAGGAGTAATCTAAATAATTTATTCTGTAAGTTATTATTAATTCCGGATTAATACCTAAAAGTTATATAAGTGCCCAAATATCTTATTAGGCAAGGATTTTTAATTTTGTGAATATCTGCTTATTAGAGTAGGTTTTGTATTATACCAAATTTAAAAAAGGTTGTTAAAGTCAACAAGGGAATAACTAGGGACGTTGTATGTAATATCCCTAAGTTGTAGGACAATGAGGATATCCAACCTAGGAAACCATTGTCAACTTGACTACTTGTAAAGCCGATCAAGTAAAAATAGCCCTACTACAATTCCAATAAAATGAGCCACAATTATGTGAGTGTTACCCAATACTATAAAAATATCTAGTGTAAATTTTTCTAGTTCTGTAGGGTTAAATATAAACGTTCCACTAACTAATGATTTGCCTAATAAAATACCTCCAATTGCTTCTGCTGCTAATAAAGCTAAAGTTATCCCAACCAAGTTAGTAATTAAAGTCCTTTTCACTTGTTGAGTTGTATCTCCTCTGCTTGGCCTTAAAGAAGGTGTATGCGATCGCAATTGCCTTGCCAAGCGAGTGTAACGAAATGATAAGAAGGCGCTAAATCCTAGTACCACAAGACCACAAACTGCAAAAAATAATCCACCTCCTGTGCCTGTTCCACTATTTTGACCTAGTAAAGTTACAGCAAAAAGAAAAATTATACTTGAAACTATCCCCAGCACAAGTTGTACCCAAAAGCAAATCCAACCCCCTAATCTGAGGGCTTTAGCTACCTGTTCAACTGCCGGTGGCAAGGAAGAAGGGGAGTCTGATGAATTTGACATACTTACCAAATTTTTCGGTTAAAACTCTAATTGTAGAGCTTCTAGATGCTCTAGCTACAATTTTTGCACATAAGTATTGTTGACACTGGGTCAACTTCTTTTCTACAATATATTTAAGAATTGTAAAGAAACAATTCTATTTGCAAACACTATTTTTAGAATTTAAGGCAAATTGATGATGACACAACCACAACCTACTACTACACCTAACTTGGATGAGCCAAAATTCGGTTTTAACCAATACGCAGAACGTCTAAATGGTAGAGCAGCGATGATTGGTTTTGTCTTGACTTTAGCAATAGAATACCTTACTGGAAAAGGTTTGCTTTCTTGGTTAGGTTTAATTTAGGCTATAATATATATTTAGGGTTTGCTGATTAATCATAAAAGCATTGATATATAAAAGCTTTAGCCTGATTTGGGTGGCAAAAAGTACTAGCTTTTTGCTTGTTTAAGCTGAAAAAGTTAGGATTTCGGCCACTCCCATAGCCGAAAAATGAAGGGACAAATATATCTAACTACCTCTTCTACCAATTCCCCGTTCCTCTGTAAGGAACTTACATGGAACCTCCATACATTTCCTAGGAGGAGATGTATGGGGTGGGTCTCCTACTCCTGAAAAAGACTTTTTCAGCAAGCCCTACTTAAGGCTTGCTAATAAAATATCAAAGCACTAATATATAAAAGTTTTCGCCTTTTTATTTTTAACTAACCTCTGTAATTTCTTCTGTCATTTTTACCACTGTCTAAGAGTAGCATTACTTTTGAGAAATGCTTAAAGTCCTGTGTGATCGGGGTTAATATATAGTTTTCGGGTAATTGCCTACTCCATATAGTTTATAATTATAACCCTACATAATTTATGATTAAGGGAATGAGACTTTAAGCTTCATTATCCTGAGTTCAAATAAATAAAGTACACTAAGTAAACTGAAAGTCCAGATTATATCAAATTAAACTTATGATAAACGCTTTGTGGCTAAGAATTCTAAAAACAGCTTATCGAAAAGATCCGGTAGTAAGCTTTTTAGTGACAATGGGAGCTGTTGATGCTATAATTGGAGGTGCTGAAGCAAGTTGGTCTTTATTTGGTCTAGGAATGGGAACTATAGGAATGGCCATTGTACTACGTCTCTGGTTGCTCAGGCGTCCTCATGTTGAGCAAGCTACTGCTGTTCCAGAATATTATTTACCTCCTAATTCATCTCGTCTACAACTACCAATTCTAAATCGAAATCAAAAGCATCTTCCTTAGGCCAGAAAAAAATATGGCCCATAAAAATGGTAAAGTGAAGTAGCTGGCTGTTATTAGGGGCTTTCCAGTTAATACCCTGAAAGAATATGAAGGAAATAAACCCGGATTCAACTTCTTAGGCTTCACAATCAGGCAATGGAGGGTCAAGTCAACTAAACTAAGGATTTAAAACCCTCATCAAACCATCCTCCAAGAGTATCAAAACTCATGATCAGAAACTAGCGGATGTATGTGATACTAACAAAACCGCTCCTACAAAAGCTCTTATAGGTAAATTAAATTCGGTAATTAAGAAGATGGGCCAACTACTTCTCCACCGTAGTCAGCAAAGAGGTATTCATTGACATCCTCCCCGGCCTAAAGGCACTGGGTTTCCTACCGAGCTGTAGCTCCTCGGTAGGTTGACGTTTCACAGGCTGCCGCTACTTTGGCAGTAGTCTTACACTTGCCAACCCGTCCGTTTTTGTCTCGGATTGCCCACCCGCGACTAATATCTTTCTTGTAAACTAAGAACCATCATAACATAACCTGTGAAAAAAAATCAACTAAAAAGTCGCCCGCTTATGGGCGAGGCTTTAAACCCAATTTTTCGGTAAATTGGATAACCTGATGTGGAAAAGACTAGGTCGATGGGCAAGTAGAAGGCATCCAAATAAGTTGACTAAATGGGTAAAGGAAAAGTATTTCCCTAAGGTAAAAGGAACCAGAAACTGGGTACTCAACGATGGCGAATATATAGTAAGCCTGCATTCAGATGTCCCTATTATACGGCACACCAAAGTTAAAGCCAATAAATCACCCTATGATGGAGACAGGATTATTTGAGTAACAGAATCGGTAAATATCCAGGGGTAAGGAAGAAAGTCACAACACTGTTAAAACGACAGAAAAATAAATGCGCATTTTGTGGACTAACCTTTAGACCGAATCACCTTATGGAAGTAGACCATATAAAACCAAAGTCTAGGGCTTGCTGAAAAAGTCTGAAAACAGTTGACTTGTGATTCAAAGACAAGTAATGATAATTTTTGATGATCATCATTCATTCAAATATATAGTCATTCTGGTTTAGATTGAGACAAGGTTTTCTTGCTGTGAGAGGGTAAGCGCTAAAAAAGTTTCCCATTCTTATTCGGAATGACTATAAGTTGAGATGATTAAAAAGACGGCAAAAACAGTTTTTTCTGCAAAAAAGTACAAAAAAAAGAGAAAAAGCCTTTTTTAAGAGGGCGGAAAGGTTGATTAGTAAAAAAGTAATTGCGATCGCGCAGCAGAACGAAGTTCTATCGCAGTTGTGGAAGTTTTAGAAAGTTTAGCCATTACTTTTTCTAGACTAAATCCTCTTTTTGCGCGGGCCTTATTTACCTTCAATATGGTGACCTAATCTTTCATCGCTCCTGAGCTTGTTTTTTATGTTCTTTATCAATATTTTTGGGTGGTCTTCCCAAAGGAGCACCGCTGATTCTCATACCTTTGTCTTGACAGAATTTTCGGTTTTCTCATGTATGGTAAATTTGGTCTGCATAAAATGACTCTGGGTAATAACCTGTGTAGTTTTTAAACTCTTCAACTTGAGCCTTTAAATCTCCTGATTCGTTATAGTTATCCCAACTTATTCTATGTAAAAATATATATCTATCTATACAACTTGCAGATATTTTTGCTCCAAATTCTGTATTTTTTCCCCCTTTTCCTCTTACGATTGGACCCAATCGCTTATACCTAATTTTTCTTTAATAATTAACGCCCCTAATCCTATTCTAAAATTTAATGCAGGTAGCTCCTCTTTCCACAGAGAAAAAACTTGCATATACATCTTCATATTTCTCCCAAGGAATTAAACTAGCCATTACTATCCAAGGATTTTCTGGGGATCATTGGCCATTGAATGGCAGTTCAAAATTTTCTGGTGCAGTGTCAGGTTGGCCTACTTTTCTGTACATGGTGTGTGCATTATTGATACCTGGTTTTTGGTCTATTTTTAGCTGAAAATTGGATACAATTTCTGATTAAAAATACCTGAAATCATTACTGTGTAAGTTTTTTTATTTATTCAGCAAACCCTAAATAAATAAAAAAAAAGGAATAGTTATTCCCTTTTTCTTGACTATTTAATTTTTTTCTCAGCATTTGTTGCTGCTTTCTTATTTGTCTTAACCTTGCATATCCCCCTCTTCCTTTAAGATTTCTCCCTTGTTGACGGGGAGATTCCCAACTTTTCAAATGCTTCACTATATGCTCATCCTTACTTTCAAATCTACAATTATGAAGAAAACTAATATGGGCAGAGAGAGACTCGAACTCTCACGACCGAAATCGCCACATTTTGAGTGTGGTGCGTCTACCAATTTCGCCACCCGCCCTTACTATGATCATTATACACATCTTTTGCTAAACTTTGCAAGATATCCTGATATTTTCTGCTACTTGCCCATCTGTCTATTTCTTTAGCCCTCAATACAGGTAATGGATGAGTTAGTTGAGCTGTTTGGACCTCCCTTAATACTTCACCCAATTCTGTATTACTAAATTCATTGTAAGCTCTTGCCTGAGCTAAAAAAGCATCAACATTAAGTTGAGGTGATATGGTTGGAGAACCACCAGCTAATTTCATTAAAACTGATACAACTATTTGAGGATCTTGTGTGGCCAGTAGGGCGGCGCGATCGCAACTCAATTCGGCACACCTCAACCATTCTAGTATTTTACTTTGTAAGCTTTGGGCTATTATACCACCCCATGTCGAAATTTGTCCAGCAGCAAGTACAATTAAATTACCTAAGGTGAGATATACTCCATGCTCACATTTCAGATGTCCTAGTTCGTGACCTAATACTGCTTGGGTTTCCTCTAAGTTGAGCAACTCTATTAAAGATGTATGAACAACAATAAAGGGTTGCTTACCTCGCATAGCAAATGTATAAGCATTAGGAACAGGATGTTGACGAACATATAGTTGGGGTGGCTCTATATCAAGTGCTTGACAAGCATCTAATAGTGTTTTGTTTAAATTTGGCAGTTGTGCTTCACTGACTAGGACACTGGAAGTAATATTTTCTATATAGAAAAATTGCTCACCTAATGGACCTAACAACTGTCTAACTAACAAGTCTATACCAGAAAGTTGCTTCAAAGCATTTGTTGCCTCTAAATCTAAGGGATGCCGAAAATGATTTGCTTTTAAACCAATTAGTTGTGTTGTTGTCAAAGCCATATTTGCTTAAGTCTCAGCCTATGAATAATAATAGAGTTGTTGGGAATAATGGTCCAAAAATGGCTAAAACCATTGTCAGTCAAGGTTTATAGTGCTATTTAAGCCATAAAGAGCTGAAAGCCTTATAGAGTAAGCTTTTGAGCATTTTCAATTTTCCTACACCCAACAACTCTAATATATTACCATAATCAAATATCAAATATAAAAAACTATAGCAATCCTATTTTATTCATTAGGACTTAAGTATGAAGGCTATTGGTAGGGTGTCTTTTGCTGACGCCAAGCGGAGCGAACGCTTCGCGACTTGAATTGCGAACTTCGTAACAGGACAAGGCTCTATATATAGTACCTTTGCATAAGTCCTGTTCATGTCCAAAATCTTGCCACTTTGTGAGAATATGTTTAGAGTAATTAGTGAATGAGTAAGACTTTCAGGGCTTCTTTCTAGTGTTTGAATTGTTACAATCAATAAGTTGTGTAAGTCCCACTGCTATATATACAATTTCTTAACCTTTCCGTGTAATAAATCAACTATGCTACCGGACATGATATAATTTTTGAGTTGATCACTCCCTACTCTCTTTTTGTCATTAAAACAACAGCAGCCCGGGACTCTACCCGGTACCTAACACCAATAACTTTCGTCGCTGCATCCAAGTCATTAAAATCTCTAGGAGAAGCAAAAACAGTATTAACAATTAAATACCAACTTTTCCCCCTTTCCAAAAGTGGTAACTCAAATATCAGAGGTTTCCAATAAGCATTCAACATAATATGAAAATATTCACCACTTTCTGGATGTTTTAAACTAAAGGCTAAAGTTCGAGAATCTACCCTCCAATCTGGTCTACCTAAATGTACTCCATGCCAACTAATATTAGGGACTTCATTCAAGTTAACTTTTTCTTTACTTCTAACTAAAGATGATTCTGGAGTCACTCCCACAGTAGCTAAAACTTTATCTAACTGCATAATTTCTAACTCTTGAGTGAAATTAATAATTCTTTTGACAAATCGTAATAAATCAGCTTGTTTCTCAATTTGACTCCAATCAAACCAACTAAGTTTATTATTCTGACAATAACTATTGTTATTACCCAGTTGAGTTCGTCTAACTTCATCTCCCATCAAGATCATAGGCGTACCTTGGGAAAAAAATAGTATAGTGAAAAAGTTTTTAATTTGTCGTAGTCTTAATATTTCAATTTCTTCTTTATCTGTAGTTCCTTCAATTCCACAATTCCAACTAAAGTTATGATTAGCACCATCGTGATTATCTTCGCAATTAGCTTCATTATGTTTATCATTATAAGAAACCAGATCATTCATAGTGAAACCATCATGGCAAGTAATAAAGTTAATACTATGATTGGGTTCTCTGTCTGGTTGAGGATAAATATCAGGACTACCCATAATTCTTGCTGCCAATTTATTAACTATATTGAGATCGCTTTTGACAAATTGACGAACATCATCACGATAATGTCCATTCCATTCAGCAAAGCGATCGCCAATAAATGAACCCACCTGATATAGTCCTGCTGCATCCCAAGCTTCAGCAATAATTTTTGTTCCTGCCAAAACAGGGTCAGATTCAATTGCCCACAAAACAGGAGGATCTTCCAAGGGATCACCAGTTATACTTCGAGACATAACAGATGCCAAGTCAAACCGGAAACCATCAACGTGCATTTCTCTAACCCAGTAACAAAGACAGTCAACAATTAAGCGATGTACAAAAGGATTATTTGTATTGAAAGTATTGCCACAACCACTATAGTTAGTATAGCAACTAGAATCATCTACTTCTAGAATGTAGTAAGTCGAATTTTCTAACCCTCGGAAAGAAACTGTCGGTCCGTGTTCATTACCTTCCGCCGTGTGATTAAACACCACATCCAAAATTACTTCTATTTCTGCTTGATGTAAAGCCTTAACCATATCTCGAAACTCATCCATTGCTCCAAAAATATCTTGGCGAGAACTATAACTGTGGTGAGGAGCAAAAAAGGCAAGGGGACTATAACCCCAATAATTAATTAGGGGTTCGCGCACATCTTGTTCATCAAATTGTTGTACAGGTAATAATTCCACTGCAGTAATTCCCAATTCTTTGAGGTAAGGAATTTTTTTTATTAATCCAGCAAAAGTACCCTGTTTTTCTGGGATAACGTTAGAATTAGGATTACGAGTAAATCCACCAACATGCATTTCATAGATAACTGTGGTAGCGTAGGGAAGACCTAGAGGTTTGTCATCTTCCCAGTCATAAGTAGTTGGGTCAGCTACTACCCCTTTGAGGGCATAAGCACAATTATCACCATAACCCGTAGCAGCTTCACGACTATATTTTTCTTGTCCCACTACGACTCTAGCATAAGGGTCAAGTAAAACTTTTGTACCATCAAACCGATGACCTTTTTGTGGGTTAAAAGGTCCATAGACTCGATAAGCATATATTTGTCCCACTTTAATACCAGAAATAAAGATATGCCAGTAATGATGAGTTCTGTGTTGTTTTGGGTTAAGTAAAATTACTTGCTCTGGTTTAGCTGCTAATGGTTCATCAAATAGTAGTAATTCTATTGCTGTAGCATTTTTGGAGTAGATAGAGAAATTTACTCCTTCGGGGTCTTGGCAGACAGTGGCACCAATAGGAAAACTATTACCGGGCAAGATATTAAGATTCATGATTTTTGACTTACGCAAATTGTTATACCAATTTTCTAAACTTAAACAACAGTAATAAAAGTAATACCAACAGGACTTATGCAAAATATGAAAATATACACAATCTTGAGGGGTTAACGGCCGTTAACCCCTAATAGATATAGTGGTTCTGCGTAAGTCCTGACCAAATTCAAAAAAGGTCATTACAGTATTAATCTCTAAATTCCCACCAGTAGGAAAAACTATTGTAGCAATATTTTATGAAATTGGTATAATCTATCAAGCTTGAAAGCTACTCCCTTCGCGGCGCCAGATTATTATCAGTAAATCATTGCAGCATATAGTTTATAGCAAGTTTGGCTAGGTAAGCGTTTAGCAGGAAGGAAGTAACGATGTTAAGCTATATGTAGCTGGACTTTTAGAAAAAAACGCAGTAAAATAGGCTTCGATTATTATATATATGGAGCTACTTATCATCGTAGTCAACAATGGAAAGAATACTTAGACAAAGTTAATCAAGGAAATAGGGAAGAGGAATAGTCAATTAGATGTATTCGTTTAGCCCCCAATGCCACTGAACAAAACCCTATTGAAGGTATTTGGCTACAAGGAAAAGAAATGCTGAGAAGATATTAGAATCTTTGTTCTAACTTGAAAATAGTCAAATGGCTGTTTTCTTGGACTATTAATCCCAGGGCTTTTTCATTCTCCAAAATTAGTAGTCAATTTTTGGAGAAAAGTTATGTTTTTTCCTCCCTAATATTGCTCAATTCTAATTTAATTGATTCTGATTTTTACGGAAAATAACTTTCTCTATTTTTTGAGCTTAAAAACTTAAGCTCATGCTTGTCAAACAAGAGATTATCGTTTTATTCTCATTTTTTTATCCAATTTGTTTTTACTAAAAATATAAAAAATATATTTTTATTGTCTATTTAAGTAGAGAATGCTAAAATTTTATCCCAATTAATTCCTAACCAATATATTCCTTGTTTTATTGAGTCAAAACCAAAACTTCGGTAAACATTCATAATTATTGTGTGCAAAAGTGAAAGATTTCGAGCTGCTTGTAGTTCTCTTATCTTTGATTTATCTTCATTAAAAATCACATCTTTTACCCAATGTACTTGATCTTCTATTAACCAATGTCCTCTGATTTTTGCT
>JAKQYF010000138.1 GCA_023356535.1 Trichodesmium sp. MAG_R03
AAACTCTTATCCATAGTTGTTCTGCCCAATTCAAATCTCCATTTGTTTGAGCTCTGTAAGCGTCATTTTTCAGAGTAGAAACGTCACTTTTTGTTGCATACTTCGGCATTAAAATTAAATGTGACTTTTCTATAGGGTCAGCAATAATACGAGGCGTCTGTTGTTTTCCTTTCTTTTGAGCTAGCTCTTGCACCCTATACTTGAGATATTCATTCAGTTTTTCTGCTGTTGCTTTTTGACCCTTACTACCTAACCCCTCTAATAACGCATAAGTAAAAACTCCCTGTTCCAATTCTTTTAATTCCCAAGAACGTTCATTTGGACTACAAGAAAAAATAGTTATTATCCCCTTTTCGCGAGCTTTTTGTTCTGTTTGCTTTCCTACTCCTTCTCCCCCTCTTCCCCCATCACCCTTGTCTCTACAAATATCCAATATTAGAACTATATTATCTGCTCCAGAATTTTGAAGTTGTTGAATAATATAGTTAACAGAAATTCCACTTCTTTCAACATTTGAGTGACCATCAATAGGAATTAAATAATCAATATTATTCTCTCTACTACCATAGCCAGCAAAAAAAAACCAAAGATTATCACCTGTTTTCAGAGATAGTTTTTTCACTTCATCTTCTAACAGCAATTCTAAGTTGGAACGAGTTGGGCGAGTTGAAGCACCATTCATTGTTGGAGAATTATCTGAGAAGTAAAAAACGTCATCAAAACCTCCTTCCTCCAGCAAAAACTCCCTCATTTTTTTAGCGTCATTAGCTGCATATTTTAGAGGAGTAAAAAACTCATATTCCTGAACACCTATGGTAATTGCTATATTTTGATTAGTCATCTTTTCTCTGCTTTGGTTTAAATTTCAGCTTTATAGCACTTTTTCCTGACAGATAACTCTGTTGAACCAGGTTAGCGAGCCTACTCAAGCTTAATTTAAAATCAGCGACCTGACAAATTAGAAAATAAAAATAGATTTTACATTAATTTTATATACAAATAGTATAAAAAATCTAAAAGTCCAGGTAAACTAATCTGATTTTCAGCATTTTCTGGTGATAGTTGTTCTATCATCCACAGATAAGCTTTTTCTGCCAAAGCTACATGAGTAATGTCAACTTCATATTCCATGTTTTTGTTTGAGTCTTATCAATGCTTCCTTAGCTGGAAAAGTGCGTCCTTCTTGTACTGAGTTTAAACCTGCTTGAATACCTTTTATTGCTTGTATATGGTCTACTAATTCTAATAATTTTTGGTATTATTCCGCATCCTGAACTACTACTTCAGCTTTACCGTTAACAGTAAGGACGAGTGGGTGTCCACTTTTCTTGATTCGTTCCAAGTATTCCCTAGTATTACGCTTAAAGTTAGTTAGGGACTCGATGCCTTTGGTTATGTCTAGCATTTTGTTAGGTTAGAGAACTATTGAGCATCGTATTAGTATTATAAATTATAACATCAAAAGATTATTATAAATAAGTGAATATCAATTCTGAGGTTTAAACGGTGATAATTAGCGACTAAAAAATAGAGAAAAGAAGTGATATTAAAGCAATAATATGTGGCTCAATTTTATTGTTTAGGAGGAGCCATTAATTGGAAAACTTTTGCCGCCGATAATTTTCGTGTTCCTATTCTCTTGCCGAATTATCCTTTTCAACGTACTATATATTGGTATGAGTAAATTATTGAACTGTTAACAGTTGTCAGAATTTCTGGAGTGCTGCTTAATAAGCAAGTATGGTTTTTTTGCCTAACTTAACTTGAGTATATATGAGGGCAAATTCCCCATTATTGGGTATCAGGACTTATTTCATGTCGGTAGACCACAGTAGGGAGGTTGCATAACAAAAATGCGTTTTCCTGACGGAATGCTGCGCAAACATGTCCCGTAGCGTTAGCGGAGCTTTGCGTTAGCAAAACGTCCCTACAAGGTTTTGGTTATGGCGATGTAGTTCATCAATTTGAAAAGCGCTGTAAACTTGACATCAGACTCCACATTGCATTACAAGAAGCACTCTGACATTAATTTCAATGTATTACATTGTATTACTGCATGATGGCAAAAAATTTAGACTCGCCTCTGGCGAGACTAAATAGGGCAAAAGGGCAAAAGGGCAAAGGGCTATTCAGGAGTCCTGGGGGGGAAACTCACAAGACGAAAACCAATATGGTTGCTGAGCGTCTCGACGGAGTAATAGTTGAGGCGGAACGCAGAGCGACACCACCAAGGATAGCTGAACCAGGAGCCGCCGCGAACCACTCTACGACGACTATTACTTCCATTTACCCAAGCACTGCCATCAACAGGTGCTCCATCATAATTACTCTGCCAAACATCCTGACAGAACTCCCAGACATTCCCATGCATATCATATAGACCAAAAGCATTAGGTGGAAACTGACCTACAGGAGTTGTTTGTTCTCTATATTTTCCTTTTGGTTCATCAGCATAAGTCTCTAAAGCTCTATAATTAGCTAATTCTTCTGTGATAGTTTCTCCAAAATAGAATGGTGTAGTTGTCCCAGCACGACAGGCATATTCCCATTCTGCTTCACTCGGCAGTCTATAGTCTCTTCCCGTTTTCTTAGAGAGCTCTTGACAAAATTTTGTAGCGTTATTCCAACTTACTGTTTCCACAGGGCGATTTTTTCCTTTAAAATACGAAGGATCATTTCCCATTATTCCTTGCCACTGTTGTTGAGTAACGACATACTTTCCCATCCAAAATTCTGGCACATCTACATAATGTTGCGGACCTTCATTATCGTATCTCCTTGCTTCCATCTCTGGAGACCCCATAAGAAATCTACCACCGGGAATTTTTACCATTTCCAGAGTAACTCCATTACCCAAATTTTCTATTATTACTTCTGCTTCACCTTCAGAGCGACTTATTATTTCTCCTTTCCTGTTGACTTTAGGAGTCGTCAACTTATGGGTAATAATTTTTGGTTGTGGTCGTTCTATAGATGTATCACCAAAGAAATATTTACTTATAGCTGCTACAGCAAACCCACTTCCCGCTAAACCTCCTAATATCAATATTTTTCTTCTAGTTTTATTAGTTTGTGGTTGTGGTTTTTGCAGTTTTGTTTTTCGCCTTGGAACTTGGGTTGGCGGCAGCGGAACAGGAATTTTTCGTTGTGACTTTGTTTTTGGTTGTGACTTCGGTTGTGACTGCAGTGGAGTTTGAATATTTAAACCTTCTAATACTTCTGTTGATCTTGGTTGTTGAACTTCTGAAACCGATAAATTCTCAAAATTATCTAACTGTGGGCTAGGAAAAGACTGAGACGTCTGTTTATCAACAACAATTTTCTGCAAAGCCTGAACTGCTTCCATATCCACACCCACCTCTAAAACTCTTATCCAGAGTTGTTCTGCTAACTTCAAATCACCTTTCGTTTGAGCTTTGTAAGCGTCATTTTTCAGAATAAAAATATCAGTTTTTGTTGCATACTTTGGTATTAAAATTAAATTAGACTTGCTCATAGGCTCAGCAATAATACGAGGCGTCTGTCGTTTTCCTTCCTTTTGAGCTAGCTCTTGCACCCGAGACTTGAGATATTCATTCAGTTTTTCTGGAGTTGCTTTTCGACCTTTACTACTTAAGCCCTCTAATAATGCATAAGTAAAAACTCCCTGTTCCAATTCTTCTAATTCCCAAGAACGTTCATTCGGACTACAAGAAAAAATAGTTATTATTCCCTTTTGGCGAGCTTCCTTTTCTGTTTGCTTTCCTACTCCTTCTCCCCCTTTTCCCTTATCACTTTTGTTTCTACAAGCATCCAATATTAGAACTATATTATCTGCTCCAGATATTTGAAGTTGTTGAATAATATATTCAACAGAAATTCCACTTCTTTGAACATTTGAGTGACCATCAATAGGAATTAAATAATCAATATTATTCTCTCTACGACCATGGCCACTAAAAAAAAACCAAAGGTTATCGCCTGTTTTCAGAGATAGTTTTTTCACTTCATCTTCTAACAGCAATTCTAAGCGGGAACGAGTTGGTCGAGTTGAAGCACCATTCATTGTTGGAGAATTATCTGAGAAATAAAAAACGTCATCAAAACCTGCTTCGTCCAGCAAAAAGTCCCTCATTTTTTTAGCATCATTAGCTGCATATCTTAGAGTCTCAAAAAACTCATATTTCTGAACACCTATGGTAATTGCTATATTTATATTAGTCATCTTTTCTCTGCTTTGGTTTAAATTTCAGCTTAATAGCACTTTTTCCTGACAGATAACTCTGTTGAACCAGGTTAGCGATCGCTTACTCAAGGTTAATTTAAAATCAGCGATCGTACAAATTAGAAAATAAAAATAGATTTTACATTAATTTTATATACAAACAATGCTGTTAGATATGATATTACAGCGGCTTTCATTTTAGTAGACCACAGTAGGGACGCTCCATGGAAGGTCCCTACAAGGTTTTGGTTATGACGATGTGGTTTATCAATCTAAAAAGCGCTGTAATATAATTGCATATTTTAAAATATTGAGTCAGATTAAGTCTATCAATTATTTTTTTTGAGAAACACAAATAGCTATAGTTGAGTTCAAGAAAGTTCAGACTCAGGGTAGTCTAGATAAATGAAAATAATTGAGTAATTTCTGAAATTTTGCAGTTTTTTTGAATAAGTAGACTAAATTTAGCATCTTTTTGGCAAAACCGGACTAAATTTGGACAAAAAGTAAGTAACGGCCTCAGTTGAAGCAGGAAGTAAACATCAATTTGTCACATTATGTGAGTTTTTGTATCAGTTTGATAAAGAAGCAAAATATAGAAAATGATTGAAGCCAAAAGCTATCGAGATTTAACGGGCCAAAATCAATAGATTTAGTAGTAAATCTTTTTAAGTAGAATTATAATTTGATCAATAAATAAACTAATACGCACTTTAAATATGAATGTACTCCCTCCCTTTCACCTTGCCATCCCGGTAAACAATATTGAAGCCTGCCGTATTTTTTATAGATAGGACTTACCCATGAACCCTATTATTGGGGTGTGTTTTGCTGACGCAAAGCGGAGCGAACGCTTCGCGACATGAATTGCGCGCTTCGTAACGCAGGAAGGCTCTATATATAGGGTTTGCTGATTAAATTCAAAACTATTGACACATAAAGGTTTTAGCATTTTTACACTCGAAAAAAGTCTCTAATTTGTTGCATGGAAGGCCTCTACTGTGGTCTACCGACACAAAAACTGCTGTATATAGCGGTACTGCGTAAGTCCTGATTCTTTTGTGATTCATAGTTTATTTTTCTAATTTTTCCATATAAACTGAAAATAGACTAAAAACACAAATAAGCAGTAATTTAAAATAAAAAATATGGAAAACCAACTCAAACCCTCTCCACAGATGATTATGCAAGTGGGAAACGGATTTTGGGCATCAAAAATCTTATTAACAGCAGTCTATTTTGAATTGTTTACCCATCTATCTCAACAAGGAAGTATGTCTGGCAGTGCTATTAAATCAACATTGAAGCTAAATTGTACAGATAGGCATCTCTTTGATTTTCTGGATGTATTGACAAGTTTTGGATTTTTAAATCGAACTGGTCTACTAGAGAATGCTAAGTATTCGAACAGTATCGACACAGATACTTTCTTGGATAAAAACAAACCTTCGTACATAGGAGGTGTTTTAGAAATGATGAACAACCGTTTATATGGATTTTGGGGTAATTTAGGTGAAGCACTTACTACGGGAAAAGCCCAAAATGAAACCAGTAAAGATGAAAAACCTTTCTTCGAAGTTTTATACGAGAACTCTGATTTACTTAAAGAGTTTACCAATGCCATGACTGGTGTGCAGCTAAGAAATTTTATGGCATTAGCTCAGAAGTTTGATTTTTCAAAATATAATACCCTTTTGGATGCTGGTGGATCTGCAGGAGTGTTATCTCTGATGGTAGCAAAACATAATCTTCATATGCAATGTAATACATTCGACTTGCCTCCAGTCGAATCTATTGCCAATGAAACTATTAAGAAATTTCAACTTGATGACCGAGTAAGAGCAATAAGTGGTGATTTCTTTGAGGAAGAATTGCCAAAAGCGGATGTTGTTGCAATGGGCAACATATTACACGACTGGAATGAAGAAACCAAAATTAAATTAATCCAAAAAGCTTATGATGCTTTGCCTGAAGGAGGTGCATTTATAGCAATTGAAGCATTGATTGATAATGATCGCAAAGAAAATGCTTTCGGCATGATGATGAGTTTGAATATGCTGATTGAAACATCTGATGGTTTCGATTATACTTTCAATGACTTTAATAGATGGACTAAAAAAATCGGTTTTAAGTCGACTACTATATTACCGCTAACTGGCCCCTCAAGTGCGGCAATTGCATATAAATAAAGAATATTTCTACTTTCCACTATATTTGATCAGGACTTACATCAAGGCTATATATATAGTGCCTTGGTGTGTTACGAAGTACGCAATTCAAGTCGCGAAGCGTTCGCTCCGCTTGGCGCCAGCAAAACACACCCTACCAATAGCGTTCATGGGAAAATCCTGTTGATGATTTTCCCCAACCATTAGGTACAATAGAGATTAATCAGCGTTGTTATCCAAATCTACAGTGTCTGGGGCAAGGGGCCTATCTCAAACGTTCGCGAGAGAGATACTCCATCCAGTCATGTGGTTGTCAAATGTTACTTAAAGAAGGTTGTTTATCTTATGTCCATCAGAGCACGAAGTTTGCAAAAGCTCCTCCGGGAGAATATCCCGGGGGAAAACCCCCTTAGTGTTGACCCCGAACAGACCCGAGAGCTGGCGGAAGACTTATTGGCTCGAGTTGAGCCTCTCGCTGGTGCAAAGCGGAATGATAACTGTTACCATTACAGGCGCTTTAAAGAGGATTCAAGCCCAGACCAGCCCCCCACCAACGCTATCTGTTGTTGTATTCTGCTCGAAGAATCAAGCGATCGCTGGTATCAAGATCAAACCCATTTACATTTGCTCAGGAGTCCTGAGCAACAGCTATGGGTAGAATTAGGGTGCGAGCGATCGCCCGCCCCCATTTCAGACATTGGTGAGGTGGTTGCCCTGATCCAAGCATTTTTGCAGCGGGTTGACCAGCAAAAAGCCCAGGCGGCCAAGCGCAAGAAACAGAAGGACTTGAAAATACAAGCCATCTTAGCTCAGGTGCGTAAAATTGCCAAGGAAGATGGATTTGACTTTGCCACAGAAGTCGATAGTATTAAGCTCAAGCTGATTATTCGTCTGTCTGACCAAGACTACTTTGCTATTTGGATTCCCTTTAACCGGTTCAAGGAAGTACTCCCCAACTTGCGCACTGCAGTTCAGGCCCTCCGCGAGACTTACAACAGCGGCGTTCGCTTTAAAACCAATCTCAAGCGGGGCGATCGCCGTTCTGAATGGATTCGTCATCAGGATTTGTAGTTAAGTGCAGAAGAATCTAAGGCTTTGTCTGGACGAAGCATATATAGGAGTTACCCAAAGTTTATAAGTCCTGAGGTAGAAAAAAATGATTCGTATTGATGCCCGCGAACTCTATCAAATTCTGGAACTGACCCCACCGGAACAAAATATCCTCCTGGTGGGCAAGCATGGTATTGGCAAGTCAGAAATTATTAGCCATTTCTACCATCAGCACCAGAACCTCCCCGTAATCCCGTTCTTTTTGGGTCAGATGAGCGATCCGGGGGATTTGATTGGCTTGTTGCATAAAGACGAGACAACAGGCCGTTCAGTTTTTTTACCCCCCTACTGGTGGCCCGCCCCCGACCGCGCGGTAGTACTCTTTCTCGACGAGCTTAACCGGGCCCGCCCCGAAATTTTGCAGGCAGTTCAAGACCTGACCCTCAACAAAACTTTGGCCGGTAAACCCCTACCCCCTGGCAGTATTGTGATTGCTGCAGTCAATGCGGGGGAAGAATATCAACTGACGGAGCTCGATCCGGCTCTGGTGTCGCGGTTCAATCTCTACGAGTTTGTGCCGACGGTGGAAGATTGGCTGCTCTGGGCTGCCGGGCAGGATATCGATTCACGGGTGCTGACATTTATCCAACAGCATCCGGAGCATCTTGATGGTGACTTACCCGATGCCGATGCAGCCATCGCTACCGCAGGTCTCCTCAAAACCCCCGATCGCCGCGCTTGGGCCAAAGTCGCGAATTTTGTTCGCAACCATACAGAGCTGAAAGGCATTCATTTCAAACTGATTGCCGGTATGGTGGGGAGTCGGGCCAGTATAGCCTTTCGCCAAAACCTCGCTACCCAAAGGAGTTTGGGGCCTGAGCAACTCCTGTTGCAATATTCTAAGTATTCCAAACAGCTCAAAACTTTGGAGATTCAGGACTTTGCTAGTTTGAACGAACGGGTCTTACTCTGGCTCAATACCGGGCATTGCCCCGAAACCAAAGCAGATAATGCCCGGAAGAATATGTTAAAATATCTTCAGTATCTCCGTAAGGCTAAACAACAGGAGGCGATCGCCCATTTTTCCTCCCTGGTTCAGGGGCCCAAATTTAGTAATGCCATGGGGTTTATCGCTGAATCGATGGATCTGATTGATTTCTTATCGGAGTATTTGGAAGGGATTAAGGTTTGATATGAGGATGAAACTGATCGCCCGTCACCGCATTGCTCAGATTGTGGAAAAGTGGCTACTCGTTGAACCACTGTTGCTGGCCACCTGGACCAGTCACGGTTTGGTCTCTGAGCCACGGATTCAAACTATTCGGGTTCAACGGGGCCGGATTGAGTATAATCCGGAGTTTATTGAGCAGTTGAGCGATCGTCACCTGGAAGCCACTCTGCGCTTTGAAGCTTTACGGATTCTTCTGAAACATCCCTACAGTCGCCGCCAAGCTCATTCGGAGATTAGCTATGCTGCCAGCAATTTAACGCTCCAGGAATATTTGCAAACCGAGCTGCCATTTCCTCGGGCGCGGGATGTGTTTGGCGATCGCCGCTATGATCAACAATTCTTCGAGTTCTATTACCACAAGCTGCTAGACCAACAGCCCCCCACGGAGCCGACACCCAGTCTGGAGGAGACAGCCTCTGGAACCCCGGGAGCAGGGACAGGGGAAGCTGACGCCGCACTTGGGTCCGGAACCTCTGGTTCTGCTCCATCTGAATCTGAACCGGAATCAGCAGTGGAACCTGGGCTGACTTCAGGCCACAGCGTTCGCCCCCCGGAGCTCCTCTCGGTCTATACCGACCCAACCCTTAGCGGTGTTGAAAATACTAACCAGTGGGATCAAGATGAATTGTTGAGCGATCGCCTGGATGAGCTAGTGAAAATGGCCCAAGCCAATGACAGTTGGGGCAGCATTGGCGGCAAGTTGCGGGAACACATTTTAGCGAATCTGCACCCCAAGCTGGACTATCGAGCAGTTTTGCGCAAGTTTCGCACCTCTATCCTCAACCAACAGCGGCGGCTAACCCGGATGAAACCGAATCGCCGTTATGGGTTCGCCTATATGGGCAGTCGTCGTGACTTTAGTACCCGATTGCTTTTTGCCATTGATGTGAGCGGCTCCATGGGGAGAGAGGAGCTACGACAGGGGTTTTCGGTAGTGAATCGCTTTTTTAATTATGGCGTGCCTGCCATCGATGTCATTCAATTTGATGCTAAGATTACAACTGATGCGATCTCCTTTCGTCGGGCCCAACGGGAAGTTCAGTTAACGGGACGAGGCGGGACAGATTTTAGCCCTGTTTTGGCCTATCTGGAGGAACATCGGGATTACGATGGCCTGATTATTTACACTGATGGTTATGCCCCTTGCCCCGCACCCCCTCAGAATCGTCGGACTCGCATTCTGTGGTTGTTTGTGAGCGAGGAGCATTATCGGAGTTGTTATCCCAAGCTACAGCATTTGGGGCAAGGGGCTTATCTCAAAGCAAATATCAAGTTACAGATGAAAAACAGTTGAAGGATAAAGATCAGGACTTACGCAAAATATAAAAATATACACCATCTGTAGGGGTTAACGGCCTTTAACCCCTACTAGATAAGTGGTTCTGGGTAAGTCCTGAAAGATATTGAGTTTGATGCTCTTTTGCAAAACACTCGGTGGACAGAGAGCTTGAGACAAAATGAGCAACCACTTCATCCTAGCCTAGCCCTGTGCTGAACCGAACAGCTGAGGGATCGCATTACAGATAAGCTCTAGAAGTCTTCTCTGTTGGCGGGCAGCAAAAGTTTTCGATTTGTATATTTATGTAACGATTGTGGATTAGGTGAGGTGCAATGGGTTATAATGATATCAAGACTTATGCAAATTATTAGATCAGGACTTACCCACGGGCACTACACGAGGGTGAGGGCGAATGCCATTCGCCCCTACATATGGTGTTTTCAAGGTAAATTTGCGTAAGTCCTGTAGATAATACACTATTTAGGACTGATCGCGACATGAAAATTGCACTTCGTAACCCACTAAGGCTCTATATATAGTAGATATAGTAGCTTTGCGTAAGTCCTGACACTATTTTTATTGCCGGAGTATACTTATGCAGGGAACAACAGCCTTACTACAATAGGACAAACCCCATGAACGCTATTGGTAGGGTGTGTTTTGCTGACGCCAAGCGGAGCGAACGCTTCGCGACTTGAAAAGCGCACTTCGTAACGGACCAAGGCTCTATCTATAGTACCTTGGCGTAAGTCCTGTACAAGCCAAAGCATTGAGTATTGACGATCGCATCTGGTTAGTTCAAGCCCTATGGGACAGCATCAGTGCCGACCCAGAGTAGCTTGAGCTAACAGAAGCACAGCAGCAAGAACTATCCCAAGAAAGTCCATGCTGATCAGAAAAACACTGAACACATTAAAAACTGCCAGAATAAAACAATGGTCAAACCTTCAATTCTTGACCCTGCTGCAAGTTACAGCTTTAGCCAGTATAGCACCCTACCCTTTGACACCGCCGATGTTCTAGCTGAATTTGGAGTTGCTTTCCAATCTGCTTCTCTCCAGCTCCCAGAACAGCAGCCCCTAGACCCCAGTCCACTGACCCATGAATTGGCAGAAAACTTAGCGTTAGTCGATCCTATATCAGAAATTGCCCGTCGAGAATCGCTAATTTTTCCAGTGCTGAAAACCGTATGCAAGTTTATCCAGTCGCCCCTAAAAATTGAGTATTCGATCCGAGTGAGCAACCAGTTGAAGGGAAATGTGGATTACTTTATTCCCACACCTCAAAATCTCGTGATTATTGAAGCGAAAAATGCCGACCTCGGTAAAGGATTTACCCAGCTTGCAGTGGAACTAATTGCCCTAGACCAGTGGATGGATGCTTCTGGAGACTATCTCTATGGAGCAGTAACAACAGGAGAGACCTGGAAATTTGGTCTGTTCCACCGCCAGCAAAAGTTGATTCAAAAAGACATCAATACCTACGGTGTCCCTAATGATTTGGCTAAAGTGCTCGCGATCCTATTTGGTATTACACTCCAAACATCCAGTAGGAATTGATTGCCGCTCTCACAATGCCAGACCCCAAGATGGTGGAGAAATGTCCTAGTAGGAGTTCCTGAAAATCAAATAGGAGTTATTAATGGCTTTTAGTGATTATCAAACTATTGCTCAAGTTCAAGAATAGTATAATATCAAATATGAAGTAGGGACGTTTCGCTACGGGACATGAAACGCATTGTGCGCAATTCAAGTCCCGAAGCGTTCGCTCCGCTTGGCGTCAGCAAAACACACCCTACCAATAGCGTTCATGGGGTTTGTCCTAAAATCATCAAAAATAATCACAACTCCTGCAACAGCGACGAAAAAACTCTGAGAGAAAGATAGGGACTTCAGGGTTCCTCTAAAAACTAAACAAAGCGGGAAGGGGCGATAAGTAAATATGGCCAAAGCCAAAAACACCCTTTTGTCTCACACTCATCTAGTAAAATACTATTTGGATCTTTATTTACTAGAGCAAGTTATGGGAACAAATTCTGACTCACAGGATGAGTATCTAGCTAAAATTAGGAATGTTTGTAATGGGAGTGCTGAAGATTTAGAACTATATGAGGCGATCGCTAACTTTTGTCGGCAAACTAATGATAGAAAGCGCCAACTAGCATTTATTCCTTTATTTAAGAAAATTGAAAAGTTAAGAGGACTAACGAAAGTTAGCAATTCTAGCAAGTATTATCATAACTACCAAGATATATTGCAGGAGACTTGGGAAAAAATAATCACAACTCCTGCAACAGCGACGAAAAAACTCTGAGAGAAAGATAGGGACTTCAGGGTTCCTCTAAAAACTAAACAAAGCGGGAAGGGGCGATAAGTAAATATGGCCAAAGCCAAAAACACCCTTTTGTCTCACACTCATCTAGTAAAATACTATTTGGATCTTTATTTACTAGAGCAAGTTATGGGAACAAATTCTGACTCACAGGATGAGTATCTAGCTAAAATTAGGAATGTTTGTAATGGGAGTGCTGAAGATTTAGAACTATATGAGGCGATCGCTAACTTTTGTCGGCAAACTAATGATAGAAAGCGCCAACTAGCATTTATTCCTTTATTTAAGAAAATTGAAAAGTTAAGAGGACTAACGAAAGTTAGCAATTCTAGCAAGTATTATCATAACTACCAAGATATATTGCAGGAGACTTGGGAAGAGTTTTACAAAAAGTTTCCTGCTGAGTTTGAACCTGTAGGCAAATCTTTAGAAGGAAGTTTGGTAACTTGGATCAACGAAAAACTGCGTTTGAGATACAAGGTAAAAGACTTATTTGACAAGCCTAGAACTTACAATAAAGCAAATGAACCCCTAACCCCAAAACAGAGATTTAACCAGATACTCAGAAGTAAACCAAAATCTCTGGATGCTCCTACTAGCAGCAATGATTTTGATAGTGATTTGACCATTTTCGATTTATTGGAGAGTGAGGACGCTGGACCTCTGGAGAAGGCTATTCGGGAAGAGCAAAAACAAAACATGAATATGTTATTGGAAATAGTGGATGATAGTAAATATCATATACGTAGCTGTCCCGAATGTACTTTTCAGGCTGTTGCTCAACGTCGTTTTTTTGAGGAACCTCCGAAAACTCTGACGCAAGTTGCATTGGAGTTCGGAGTTAATTATAACAGTTTACGCGCTTTTTGGAAGCGGACTCGTAAGAAAATTTTTCAGGAACTATCCCCAGAACTACAACAAAATTTACGAGAATTAATTCAGGAGAAATAACTATGCAAACAGAAACTTTTGGGCTAAAAATACCTATTACTGAAGATGCTCGCCGATACGCTGAAGAATTTGCGGCTGAACAAAAAGGTCAAGCTAAAGGAGCTAAGGTTTATTTAAACACTTTAGCTGTATGTGTGGTGCATAATTTCCTAAAAATTGTACAGATAGAAACTGATCTAGAAGATAGTAGCGCCTGGAACCCTATAGAGCGTCTTTGTTATGATATAGCAGATTTATTTATTCCCCACATAGATATTTCTGTGGAATGTCGCCCTGTATTACCAGACCAAGAAGAAATAACTTTGCCACCGGAAGTTAGAGAAGATCGGCTCGGTTATATTTTTGTTAGGTTTGATAATGATTTACAGGAAGCAGAATTGTTGGGATTTTTGTCTTTTAGACATCGAGATGATGATTTTGAAGATTTAGATTTAAAGGAGTTGGAGCCTTTGGAGAATTTTTTGACTGTCTTGGAGCGAATGGAGTATATGTCTCAGGTTTATGAGGATCCGGTGTTTGCAAAGGTTCAGGAGCGTTTTAATATACAACCTCGACTGGAGTTGGTCCTTCAGTTAGAAAAAACAATCCGCAGGGAACCGCCCTATAACCACAGGGCGAAGGGGACTTCGATGCTTAAGAATTATCTCCAAGAGGGCTCTTTGGCGGCTGCGAGCAGAAGCAAGGAGAGAGTTAATGACTTCACTGATGAGGAGTCAGAAGAATTGCGAGAATTAGGAGATTTAGCGGAGGCATTAATGGAGAAATTGGCGCAGGTTTTGCCACATAACTAATGGGGATTAGGCGATCGCTCACATCGCTATAATCAAAACTTTGTAGGGATGTTCGATGGAACGTCTCTACTGTGGTTTACGGATATGAAAACTGTTGTAATGTTGTAAAGGAGATGTTATTTTAGGGTAAGGCGCTTGGCTTACAGAGCTTTTCAAATTGATGAACTACATCCCCATAACCAAAACCTTGTAGGGACGTTCCATGCAACGTCCCTACTGTGGTGGACCTACATGAAAACTTCTGTAATGCAACACTTCCGCGAGTTCCATTGATAGAGGTTGGATTACTTTTAGATCAGAACGGTTGTATAGCTTTTATATTTAGCAAGTGCAACATTTTTTTATTTCCACGGATAGTTTAATTATCATGTGAAGTTATTAATATTTTTAAA
>JAKQYF010000139.1 GCA_023356535.1 Trichodesmium sp. MAG_R03
TATTTTTTTTTCTTCCGTAACTAATACCTTGCCATTAGAACTGTCTACTGTAAAACTACAATTATGTTTTTTCTTTTTAAAACGAGGTAACTCTGCTTTTATTTTAGGTGATCTCCAACGGGAAAATGCTTTTTTCAAGTCCCTAAAAGCATGCTGATAGATGGGAGATGAATATTTATTTGTCCATAAATATTCTGTCTGCTTTTTCGGCCATATTTGTAAAGACTTTCTTGATAGCATCTAACCGTTTTGAGTCACTGCCAGCGCGAATCGCGAATTACCCAGGTGGCTTTGACCCGAGATCAACCATAATTGTACACAAACCTAGAAAAGCCAGCACAGCCAGCAAAAAAGCTCTTCTCTTTGTTATTAAGCTTTAATTCTCTTTTGATTGCGTACATAGTTACCTCTTCGACATTACTCAGAGCTAATACCTCGACGTCCCTCGGTGTTAGCATTGAATCTCTTGTTGACATTCTAGGTACAAGTCTAGTTTTTTGTCAAGTTTCTCTTTGAGCTTTTTCTTATAATTCCTAGTTCCATATAGACGACAACTAAAGCCATGAATGATGGCCATCATATCCTCAACTAGTTCTTGTTGTGGAGATAATGAATTATTATTAGCTACAATTATCTTTGTACCATTTATGGTTGCTATTTGTTCTACTAAATCAAAGGCGAATCGACACAATCTATCTTTATGTGCCACGTAAATAGATTCAACAAGTCCTGTCATAACTTGTGATCACAGTGTTATAAATTTTTTCCGTTGAAAATTTAATCCCCCACCTATTTCTTTTATTACTTTATCTATGGTTATCCCATTAGCCGTACAGAATTTTTTCATTGCTTCGGCTTGGGAGCGATAATTCGGGTTTTTGAGCATAAACCGGAAACCCGACAATAAATTACATTAATACGGGGGTTTTTTACTATTCCTTTAATTTGATTAATGTGTTCATCTGTATAGTACCGATGACCCCCTATCGTTCTTAATGGCTTCAGTTTTCCAGAAGAGTCCCATCGATGTAATGTTTTGACACTGACTCAGGCTAAATTAGCAAATTCATTCGGTCTATAGTGCATCCTAGACATTATGTACAGGTATGTCAAGTATTGTACAGGTTTTTGTCCTCTAGAAAAAGCTCCTAAGAATCTAATCTTTTCTGTTACGCTTACCCAAATTTACTCAATTAGTTGTTTATCTACTAACTAAAGTTAATGTGTGCCAAACGTTTAGCATGATGATTGCTTCTAGCCGGATCTTGGACTTCCATCTCTGGTTCAAAACCCCGCTTTATCTCTATTAATTTCATTTGTTTGGCTTGCAGAGATGTTTGTAGAATCTCTATAGCTTTATGTGGATTCCCATCACCACAAAAGAATAAGTCAGCAGCAAAGTAGCCTAACTCAGGCCATGTGTGGATAGCAATATGAGATTCTGCTAGTGTTGCTGTTGCCGTCACTCCATGAGGACTAAACTGATGAACACATAAATCTATGAGAGTTGCTTTTCCTACAGCAATTGCATCCATTAAAGACTGGCGTATATGTTCAGTGTCGTTGAGCAGTTCTGCAGGAGAATGCCAAGCATCAACGACTAGATGGATTCCCAATTGTTTCATTCTGTGCGATTATACCTCCACCAGATTAAGATATCCAATCAATTATCGTATCACAAAATTTTTGAATTTGTAAAATATAAGTAACTAGGTTTAGCTGATTAACTCCAAAAGCATTGACAGATAAAAGTTTTAGCCTTTTGGGACCTAAAAAAGTATTAGGTTTTCAGTAGCTTTTGCTTAAAAAGTTAGCATTTCTGGCTGACTATGGCAGAAAAATCAAGGGACAAATATATCCGACTACCTACTCTATTAATTCCTGATTTTTCCCTACTTCCTAACTCTCTCAAAAGACTTTTGTCCACCAACACTAATTAATAATAATAGGACTTACACAAAACAGTGATAGAAAATAGACTCAAATATAGACAGGTGTTTTTACATCAACAGGAATTAGGTAGAGATTCTATATATGGTATATATTTGATAAATATTTCCGATATTTACAATATAATTAGTACCTTGGTGTAAATCCTGAGCAAAAAAGTATAAATTCTTAATCAGCAAAGGTTTTAGCCATTCATTTTGTATATAGGTAATTCCTTTGTCTAGACTGACTTTCAAGTGATTTTTCTCCCATAAAACCCACATTCTGCACAACAAAATGTAGTACATAATGAGGGGGAAACTTCAGTAAGTATTTAGACTTATAGTATGGGATAGGAGGCGATCGCAAATCAATAGAATGGTATCAGTTGGGGGAACTCACCAATAGACCCATTCAAAAATTGCCAAAGTGTATCTATCACTTGACTACTCCCATCTTAAATAATTGCCAAGTGCTTTCATTTTATGTCAACTCTCAAAATTCATGCTCTACTTCAAGCCTTGTAAAAATAACTTTTCTTTATAACTAAAGTTACCATTATATCTAGAGTTACCATTATATCTAGTATTTGCTCCAACAAATAATATTGAGAAATAGAAAATCCAAGTATAGCAAAGTTTATAGTAATTGGTATTACACTACTATCGGGACTTACACAAAAAAAGCAGTAAAAAAGAGGTGAAGGGCTGTTCACCCCTATAAATGGTGGTCATACCTAAGTCCTGATTAGGAAAAATGGTCAAATCTTGCCATAACAAAAATTATACGAAAAAGCTAATGCACTAAATTTAGTTGTTTCAGTCCAGTCGTCAGCCCTAAAATTACTCTGACTCTATTTGTGAGTTGAACCATTAGGCATAATTGCCTCTTTTAGGCAAACATCCTGAAGATTAGAAAGGTTTAAACTAGACCCAATTAAGTTAGCATTACATAAACAGGCTTCTTTTAAGTTGGCGCCTTTGAGAGATACTAACAATAAACCAGCGCCATAAAGATTAGCCTTTTGTAAGTTAGTGCCCCGCAAGTCAGCTTCCAATAAATTTGCTCCTGAGAGATTAACAGCTTTTAAATTAGCACCTCGCAAGTTAGCCTTGCTCAAGTCAGCAGCTTGTAGGTCTGCCTGTTGAAGAATAACACCATTAAGATTAGCATTCCTGAGATTTGCTCCCTGTAGATTAGCTCCCATCAAATTTGACCCACTCAGGTTAGCATAACTAAGATTTGCACCTTGCAAGTCTGCTCCAGTTAAGTCAGAACCACAAAGGTTAGCTTGTACTAAAGTTGCTTCTGTTAAATCTGCCTTGATTAGTTTTGCACCATTGAGATTACCTCGTTGTAGGTAGGCTCGAATTAGACTTGTCTGATTTAGCAAAGTGCCACTTAGGTCCACTTCAGTCATAATTGCTCGATTTAAAATTGCCTGTGTTAAGTTAGCACCACTAAGAATAGCACGACTAAGAGTAGCTCCTGTGAGGTTAGCTTTAATCAAAGTTGAATGATTTAGTAAACAAGTTCCAATCATGCTAGTACCGATTAAAATAGCTCTTGTTAAATCAGCTTCTGAGAAAATTGCCCCACTCAAAATGCCTCCACTTAAATCGGTTGCAATAAGTGTAGTTTTAGTAAAGCTAGCAGCGCTCAAATTAGCTTCTATGAACTTGGCTTCGGACAGATTAGCATGACTAAAATCTGCACTATTTAAATTAGCTCCAATTAGTTTTGTTTTGGCTAAGTATGAATTTTTCAAATTAGCATAACTTAGATTGCTGCGATTGAGGGTAGCTGCACTTAAATTAATGGCAATTAGGTTTGCTCCCTGAAAATTTCTTTCTCCTTGAGAATGTCTAACTAATAGTTCATTCGCACTTAAAAGCTCACTAGCATTCATAAAATAAATCTGTGATTTTACTTGAATTTATGTTGATATAGCGCTACGGGGAAATTAAAAGTTAAAAGTTAAAAGTTCAAAGTAATCTCTGCCCTATTTGTGTAGTGCTATATATTGACTTGATGAGGAACTGTAAAAAAATTCAGTTCTAAGGATTCCATGTTGACTTAAATTTTCTAAAGAAATTATATATTTTGTTAATGCTAAACAAGGCTTATTAGTACAGCCTCAATATGGGATATCCTAGTTTGCATAGGTTTATAATGATAGGTCAAGGATTCGAGACACTCTCACCCAATGACTAATAGACATCCCCAAACATGATTTTGGAATGGCGGGATAAGGCTTGAAGAACCTGTTCTGAAGATGTCTAATTACCAATTATTGTATTGGCCAGTTATTAGGTTTATGCTAGCAATTTCTTTGCACTCTAGAGACCCTTATGTGGCTGCGGGTCTGTTCAGCTAGTGTCACCCCCCTGATAGTTAACGGGAGAACTAGATTGCAAGTTGTTATTGAGCTGCATAATCATAAGGCTACTAGGCTGGTTTGAAGCTGAACCTTGAGTAACTGAAGCATTTATCCCACATTTATTCTCTATACCTGCTTGATTCATCAGTACCTAATTTTTGTTGAAATTAGCTGCCCAATTAATAAAAATCATAGCTGACGATTGACGATTAGACAAATTTTTGTTAATCGACTCTACTCTAAATTTTGACTCTAGAAGGTTAAAAGTTAGTTTCCTTTAGTTTATACAGTTTTTTCTTAGGCCTGAAAATAAACGATCAAGGGCAAAGGCCATAGTTCGATAACGGACTAAGGGGCAACCAAATTAAAAATTATCCCAAAATACTTGTAAGCATGATGGCCACCTACAATAATAAGATTAGGACTTACACAAATTCACCTTGAAAATGCCATATGTAGGGGCAAATGGTATTCGCCCTCACCCTCGTGTGCCCGTGCCTAAGTCCTGAGGATAAAGATGGGCAGGGTGTTGATAGCATTCTTTCCTCACAACAGTTACGCACCAGAAGTATCATTTGTTCTAAGCCAAGTCAAACCAATGGACTTCTTCAAAATGCCGATTTTGAAACGGCAGGGTAAGGGTTTGAGAACCTTTTCTGGAGATGTTTAGTAGAGACTGCTCCAAATTTCCAAACAACCTTTTTTCTTGGGAAGGATTTCTGGACCTTCGAAATTACTATTGTAATGCAGCAATTTTCCACTCTAATAATATACCTAAGCAAGATGAAATTTGCTATAATTAAAGGCTGGATAAAAAAATTACAGCTTTTTCTAATGGGACTCAAACAAAATAGAGCTAGAAAAAAGGCTTAAATTATAGATGGGAAAAAGTTTTTACGTCAAAAAAAGTACAATTTCTTAATAAGCATAGGTTCTAGCTATTTTTAGGGCATCAATGTAATTTTTATGTCTAGAGTGGCTGTGTAGATAGATTTTTCCCATCTTCAAAAACTTGCAGTAGGTAGTGGTTATGGGCAAAATATGCCATTAAATTTGAGGACTTATAATTGCCTTGAGTGTGGCAGCTTAATATAGCGGGATCTAAATACAAGTATTAATTTAAAAAATGCAGTCGGCTTGAGAGTTAATGCCTGTGGATGAGTAACCGCCGACGGTCCCAACTGAAGCAGGAAGTAAACATTAAAATCTTATCTATTATAACGTTTTATGTCAGCTTGATGAAGCAGTGTAATCTTCAATACACACTTTGAATTATCCCTAGGAAAAAAAATTAACACTCAAATAAAAAAAACCGGACTTACGCAACTGCACTACCTATAGTGGCAATATTTTAAAAATTACCAATTTATGCACTATATATAGAGTTAAGGCGTAAATCCTGAAAAATTTAAAATTAACTAATGGCAAGTAAATGTTAAAGCAAAATTTTAAAAAAGTTTCTATAGTAATAATTGCTTCTACTGGTGCTCTGTTACTGGGAATTTTTCTACCACAACTGACTAGCACTCACAAAATCTCCCAAAACGTTATCCAAAAACAAAAACTCAATGCAGAGTTAGATGTAATAAATGTTGTGTCACTACCACCAGAGCAACGCCGTAGAAAGTTGGAGACTACGGTAAAAACAGGAAAATCTCTTAATACTAGTCGCGCTCGTTATGTTTTAGCTCATGATTTAATTCAACAGGGAGAGGTAGAGTTGGCGATCGCTAAACTTAAAGATTTAGAAAAAGAATATACAGCTCTAGCACCATATATTTTGGTTAAACGGGCACAAGCTTACGAACAAATAGGGGAGACAAACAAAGCAAAAAAAGTTTGGCAAGAAGTCTTGACAACCTATCTAGAAGAACCAGTAGTAGTAGAAGCTTTGTATGTACTAGGAAAACAAAATCCGGAATATTGGGATCAGGCGATCGCTAAATTTCCTAGTTATCCAACTACAGTTAAAATTGCTCAGGAAAAATTAAAGCAAAATTCTAATCAACTTCAGTTATTATTGCTCATTGCTAAGTATGGTTTTCATGTACCCGAATATATTACGGTATTGGAACAACTGAGAACAAAATATGCCTCTCAGTTAACTCCCAAAGATTGGGAGATGATTGCTTTTGGGTATTGGGAAAAACAAAATTATGGTAAAGGTGCCTTAGCATATCAGAAAGCAGGCAAGACTCCTCAAAATTTATATCGTTATGCCAGGGGTTTATGGTTAGGAGGAAAAACCAAAGAATCTCGCGAAGCTTATAAAAGCTTAATTAATACATTTCCCAATGGGGGAAAACATACAGCTTTGGGTTTAATTCGTTTGTCAAGGTTAGTTGATCGAAAAGATGCTATCCCTTATCTTGACAGGGTAATTCTTAATTTTCCTAGTTATGCACCCGAAGCATTGTTAGATAAGTCTAAGTTACTTGATCAACTTGACTCTGCTCAGTTAGCTTCACTGGTACGTAAACAATTGTTGAGACAATATAGTAGTTCTGACGCTGGGGCTCAACTACGATGGCAGTTAGCTAAACAAGCTGCAGCAGGTGGTAATTTACAAATAGCTTGGCAGTGGGCACAAGAATTGACTGTGAATAATCCTGATCATAAGTTAGCAGCGCAAGCAGGTTTCTGGGTAGGTAAGTGGGCACAACAACTTGGGCGAACAGAGGATGCTATAAAAACTTTTGAGTATATGATTTTACGGTATCCTCATTCTTATTATGCTTGGCGATCAGCGGTGATATTAGGTTGGCCTGTAGGGAATTTTACGACAATTAGGAATTTATCTCCAGAGATTGTACAAAGGAAAGACCGTAACTCATTACCTTTTGGTTCTGAAACATTGCGGGAACTATATCAGATTGGACAAAATGGCGATGCTTGGAAACAGTGGCAGGTAGAATTTGAAGATCGTATGAATCCAACTGTTGCTCAACAGTATACTGATGGTGTATTGAGGGTTGGTGTGGGGGAGAATTTAGATGGTATTTGGATGCTGAATAGCTTGAGTCAACGAGAAAAACCAGAGGAGATAGGGGAGTATAAAGCTTTAAGAGAAAAGCCTGCTTATTGGCAAATTTTGTATCCTTTTGTTTATTTGGAAACTATTGTTAAATGGTCTAATAAACGAAAACTAAATACTGTTTTGGTGACTGCTTTAATTCGTCAAGAATCTCGTTTTATGCCAAAAATTAAATCCGTTGTGGGAGCAATAGGATTAATGCAGGTAATGCCAAAAACTGGAGAAGAAATTGCCAAGCAAATTAATCTTGTTAGTTATGATTTAGAGAATGTTAATGATAATGTTAATTTAGGTACTTATTATTTGGATTTTACTCATCAAGAGCACAAGAATAATTCAATGTTAGCAGTAGCGAGTTATAATGCAGGTCCTAATGCTGTGAGTAGTTGGTTAAAGCGTTTTGGGTTTGATGATGTTGATGTTTTTGTAGAGAAAATTCCTTATCCAGAAACAAGGGATTATGTGGAGTCTGTTTTTGAAAATTATTGGAATTATTTGCAGATTTATAATCCTGAAGTTTCTGGGTTAATGGAGAGACATTACGCTAAATATAATAAATAGGAGAGAATGATCAGGTTTTGGACACAGATGTGTAGATGATAAGACAATAGATTTAGCCTCGATTATAAAAAAATCAGGACTTAAGCACATATATCAAATCATATACCATTTTTTTATCTTTGTTGCATAATGAAGCCCATAGTGTCAAAATGACACTATGTAGCACAATAGCTTACACAAAAGTAAATATGAGTAAGTCCAAGTCCAAGTAACCTCTTAGCAACTGGCCAGAATATAATGCTTCCTTAAAGCAAAGAGGAAATTTGATATTCTGGTTTACTGATGAGGTAATAGAGCAGTGGGTCAACCAACATAAGACTGGGCGTAGAGGAGTATCTAAGACCAGAGTGCAATGTAGCTATAGAATTAATGGTTACTTTGAGTCGCGATTGTTGGACTAGCCCTGACGACAAACACAAGGATTTGTAGAATTCATATTTGACTTGATGGGACTAAATTTATCTGTACCAGACCATAGTACTGTATCTCGTAGGGCCAGGAAGTTAAATATTATCAAGACTTACGTAGAGTCAGTATATATAGTGTTCAATTTCAGCATTAACCTAGATTTGTCATTACAGTTAGTGCTGTTGCGTAAGTCCTGATCAGTCCACATCCTTCCACAATTTATCCTAGATAAAATTACGTTAATTATTTCCCTTGATTACTAAAATAGGTATGGAAAATTGTCTTGGCAATGGGAACAGCTCCTACTGAACCGTAACCACCACCTTCAACTGCAACCGCTACAGCAATTTCAGGATTATAAGCAGGTGCAAAACCTATATACATTGCATTATCAGCTTGTCCTGGAAGTTCTACTGTACCAGTCTTACCCCCAGATAATGGCATAGTACCATCATTCAACCGGCGAGCAGTACCTTTCCTAACTACATCAATTAATCCTTCTCGCACTGTATTAATAGTTGAAGGTTTTAGTCCAATATTGATTGGTTTAGTAGCATCAGTATGAGTTTGAGAAGCAAATAAATGAGGTTGTACTCGATACCCACCATTAGCGATCGCACTCACCATAACTGAAGACTCTAAAGGTGTTACCAATACCAAACCCTGACCTATTCCCATCGTCACAATATCAGCAATATGCCAAGGTTCCCCATATATCTCTTCTTTTTCCTTAGGAGTAGGGATTTGACCATGATGACCATTTAGTCCGAATAGTTTTAAGTCAATACTGCCACCAATACCTAATTCTCGCCCCCACTTAGAAATTTGTTCAGGACCTATTTTTACACCCACTTGATAGAAAAATGTATTACTACTATAAGCTAAAGCATCCCGAAAACTAATTAGTCCATAACCACCACTATGTTCGTTAAAGGTGATACCACCAATAGTCAAAGTATTGTAAGTTCCGACTTTAGAGTTAGGAGAATATTTGCTAGACTGTAGTGCTGCCACAGAAGTAACAGCTTTGAAAGTGCTTCCTGGTGGATAGCCCTGAAGAGCGCGATTCAAAAAAGGCTTGCTTGCCCCTTGGAGACGTTGCCATTTTTCCCTTGTAATTTGGCCTGCGAATATACCAGGGTTAAATGTGGGCCCGCTTGCCATTGCTAAGACTTCCCCTGTTTTGGGATTAATAGCAACTACAGCACCCCGGCGATTTCCTAGGGCTTTTTCCGCAGCTTTTTGGAGATCAAAATCAATGGTTAATTTTACTGGTTTGCCTGGAGTCGGGTCGTCTACTCCTAACTCTTGAATTTCATTACCTTTGACATCAACTTCAATCAAACGATTACCCCAAATTCCTTCCAATTTAGAATTTGCTGAATGTTCGATTCCCATTTTTCCCACAATCATTCCCATTGGGTATTTAGGGTTAGCGATTAATTCTTCTTTGGTTGCTTCACCAGTGTATCCTAGCAAATGAGCTGCTAGACTGCCATGAGGATAGTAACGAATGTTTTCGGTACGAATTTCTACCCCTCTTGTCTCACCTGCTTTTTCTGCTAATGCTACAAAAGTAGTGCGGTCAATTTTTGAGGTAATTCTGACTGGCAAGGCTGATTTATAGCCAGCTTTCTCTAACTTTTTGATAATATCAGCCTCTGGAATGTCTAAGATTGAACTAAGTTCTGTTGCCACCTCTGACCATTTTGTAGGTGAGTATTCTTGGGGCCATAAATATACAGAGCGAGAAAGGAGGTTACTTGCTAATATTCGGCCTTTGCGGTCATAAATTGTGCCACGACTTGCTGGTACTGCTGTTAAGCGAATACGGTTGTTTTCTGCACGTTCTCGGTTATATTTTCCTTGAACTAATTGTAATTGCACTATACGATAAGCATTGATACTAATAAAGGTAGTTATCAGTAACATCATTATGAGTGCTTGTACCAGGCGATGACGTTTTGAAATACCTTGCTCCACCACACTTCTAGCAAGGTAGGGAAATTTAGAATATAAACCAAAATCTTGAGCCATTATTATTGTATAATTGTTTTATCTTTATTTTTCTTTGCACTCTGCTTTTTCTCCGGAAGGCTAATCACTTTAAGAGTTAATTCAGTAAGCCCTAAATCCTAAATAAGGTTTTTCTCTGGTACTTCCACAGAAATCTTGTACCTATATATGGAATCATCAAGAGATAACTTGACGTTGGGCGGCCCATAATTCTTTAATTCCTGCTTCGGCTACATCTAACATTTGATTAAGTTGAGCACGACTAAAGCTACCTATTTCTGCTGTTCCCTGAACTTCAATTAAAGCAGGTTGGTCATTCATCACCACGTTAAAATCAACTTCTGCCGCGACATCTTCAGTGTAATTCAAATCTAAATAAGGTTCTTCTTCTAATAACCCTACTGATACAGCAGCAATTTGATGCAAAATAGGCGATCGCTCCAATTCTCCCTGTTCTATTAACTTGCTAATAGCATTTGCCACTGCTACAAATCCTCCAGTAATAGAAGTAGTACGAGTACCTGCGTCTGCTTGCAAAACATCAGCATCTACTATTATGGTGCGTTCCCCTAATAAATTCATATCTAGAGAAGATCTTAAACTACGTCCGATTAACCTTTGAATTTCTTGGGTTCGCCCAGATAGTTTCATAAATTCTCGTTGTTGGCGTTCAGGAGTTGCGCCTGGTAACATTCTATATTCTGTAGTTAACCAACCCTGACCTGTATCTGCCAAAAATTTTGGTACTCCTGGTTGGATAGTGACAGTGCAAAGTACCTTTGTATTACCACAATTGGTTAAAACAGAGCTGGTGGCAAATTTAGTGTAATTTAATTCAAAACTAATAGGTCGTAATTGGTTTGATTTTCTACCATCTGGACGTTGCCAAGACATAATAAATTATTTTGTTATCAACTACTGGTTTATCTACTTAACTAGATCAGGACTTACGCAAAGGTACTATATATAGACCCTTGCTCCGTTACTAAGTGCGCTTTTCATATCGCGAAGCGAAACACACCCTACCAAGAGCGTTCATAGGTAAGTCCTATAGAGATCAGCTTTTAGCAACTCTGGGGTAAAGTTCCCTTCTCACACCTTTAAAAAAATGATCTTACTGATTGCTAAGTGCTGACCACTGACTGCTTCTGTTAATAGACCTGTCCAAAAATACCGATTTTGGAACGGGAGAATAAGGTTTTAAAAACCTTTTCTAGAGAAGCTTTATTAATTAGAATTGTTTGGAAATAAAAATTTAAAATGCTCAAAAGCTTATAGAATAAGCTTTTCAGGATTGTGATACTCAAAAGAACTATAAATCCAGACTAATAAGGGTTTTAGCCATTTTTGGGGCTTAATTCCCAACAACTCTATTAGATTAAGCTTAGATAATGTGAGCATCTTATTTTACTCATAAGAGTCAAATGCTTTGAGTACCTAAAAATTGAATATTGACAGATAATTACTAATAATTAAGTTTCTGTAACATTTCAGGACTTACGCAGAAGCCAGGTTTATCTAGGAAATTTGGTGGTTTGAACAACAATAACCAGGACAATAAACTCGGTTTCTTGGTTGGTTTGTGTAAATCCTGATTTATTGTTGAACTTTGAACTGGCGCTACTGGCTTTTCTCCATCATAGAGTCAGTAATTTTTGGCGATATTGATAATATTCCAAAATTGGCATAGTATACTCATAGAATAAATTTATCCGACGCTTATAACTTCTGGGTTATCGCCAGCAACTGATTGCCCTAAACATCGATTCATAAATTCTTCTTCAAACACCTTTAAATATAATTGCCCAGTCTAATTTTTGCCCCAAATCATCTATAGGAATTACCCAAAGACAATAATTATAGTGGGAATATATCAAAAAATTATCAAAAACACGCAATATAAACAGATAATATCTAAGTCCTGATTAGTAAAAAATACAGTTCTTCTGATTAAAAAGCTGTTCTAAAAAGCTGTTCTAGGATAACCATCCATTAAGCAACCTTGACTAACATTAGACTCTAAAAGTCGTTGACGGACAAACTGAATTAGTCTGTTGTCCGGTATGATAACAACTCTTCTTTTTCTACAAAAGGTTATAGATATTAGCCTAATGTTATTTGAGTAGTGATTATATATATTAGTATATCACAAATTGTTAGATGTTTATATAGTCATTTTGCTTGAGTTCCTTTCTTTGTACCTGAACTACTTAAAATTATTAGTCTCACAGCCCCTCAACTTGACTAGGAATAAGGATTTTATTATCTACACCAGTTAAATTGCCTAAACTGCATATCATCTGAGTTCTTTCAAAAAAATTCTGGACTTTATTTAATTCTCATTCCTTAGTAACAATGTATATAGTATATAACCCACATTCCACACCTCAATTTGTAACATGAAAATTAGTATAAAATCTGTAACTTGCTACTGAGTCATTTGCTCCTATTGACCACTATAATTTTTTTCTGACTTTTGAATGGGTGACTTTTGACTTAGAATTTATGCTACATTTTGTAGTAAACAATATAGGTTCATACTTGATCAAAATAATTAGGCCTAAAAACACGCCTTGGCGAAATGTTTTTGGAGGGTTGCTCAAAATCCCTGCTACAAAAACAACTTCTTTCCTATCCTCTTCAAATGGGACACATATATAGTGTTAAATTTAACATATAATAAAAAAAAGCACTATATATTGTAAAATAAATATTGTCCTAGGGCAAGCTTTCAGTCCAGCTCACAAGTTGGATAATTATCGATATAGTATCAAAAATAGATTTTTAAATTTTAAAATTCATAATGGTTGCACAATTACAAACCCCTTCTCTAAATGTTCCCAGTGACTTACCATACACATTGCCTGGTCTGGTGCAGGTATTCACAAGTGGTCAACGCAATTTTTTTACTGATGTTATGGCCCAAGCTTTGAGAATAGCTGGCCAAGGAACACCTGTATTAATTGTACAGTTTCTTAAAGGGGGAATCAATCAAGGATATAAACAACCAATGCAACTAGGGCAAAATCTGAATTGGGTTCGCTGCGATCTTCCTGTTTGTATTAATACGCCAGATATAGACGAAAGCCAGAAAAAGTCACTGCTAGATTTATGGCACTATACTCAAAGAGTTGTATACGAAGGAAAATATGAGTTAGTAGTTCTTGATGAGCTGAGTTTAGCTATTAATTTTGGTTTAATTTCTGAAAATGAAGTATTAGATTTGCTAGAAAAGCGCCCTCATAATTTAGATGTAATTTTGACAGGACCAAATATACCTGAAGTAATTCTGAAGATAGCAGACCAAATTACAGAAATTCGTCGTAGTCATAGACCATAGATAGATAGACATTTCTAGAAACTACAGAAACTTTTTCAGCTAACCTTTGTAGAGATATACTTAGACATATCTCTACATTATTTTTGATGACCTAACTATAGTGCTATAAAAAAGTCTTAAAAGATTGATAGAATTGAAATCCTTTACAACATTTTTAGCTAATAGCTGTTTATGGTAATTTTATAAGTAGTTTTCAGCATCCCCAAAGCAGTTGATTAGCAAATTCAATTCACCCTGTACGAGAAAAAAATGCATCCAAAGCAAAAATATTGTATCGATCAAAATTTGGGAATTTATTAGCGAATTGTGGAATCTTTAGAGCGAGGTACTGTTTCCCTACATTGGTATTATATTCCTAATGTTCCACCTAAGTAAATGGTGAATTTTGTCGTCCTTATGTGCTATAGCAATCCTATTTTATTGGTGTCCAAAATATTACCGCTTTGTTGGAATAGGTTTGGGTGCAATAATCAATAGGCAAGAATTTCGGAATTTATCTTTAGTTTGTGAATTGTCACAACCTATTTAGGATTGCTTAGAAAAAATGTTAATATTTATATTTATATTTATATTTATATAAATTTTGGATTTTTTAGCTATACATCATTGCAAAATATGAATAAATCTTTACAAGGAAAATCAGGAAAAGAACTCGAACAAGAAGGAAAATGTATTTTTGAAG